>JAWOIK010000017.1:0-25393 GCA_046484705.1 Ignavibacteriaceae bacterium
ATAAAGGTGTATTATGTTAATCAAAACTGAAAAAACCACAAACCCGGTATTTGGATGGACCGTTGATGATGATTCCGATTTTTATCCTGAATTAATTGAAAAGGTAAAGAATGGCGCTTCAATTGTGCACGAATTTTCGCGGGAAATTGATCCATCGGAGGAATACATTTATTTATTCTACAAATCATTTCATCCGACAATCATTGAAACTGCATTTAAAGGCAAAATTGAATATGTAGGAATCTTTCCTGAAGAAACAGCTCCGCATGCATACAAATTTACTCCGAGTGATGAAGTAATTCTTAAGGGCCTTGGCCTTGTGGGTGTAAATGAGGAAGGAAATGATTGGGCATTAGTAGAGGTTCCAAAACAATTTAAATCAAATACAAACAATAATGAAAATAACATTTGATCAGAAAGCAAATAAATTTCGCTTATTACCTTCTTTACATAAATGGTATAAAAAGGATGCCAAGAAAATTAAAAAGTTGTCATCTTGGATTTGTAAGATTTATGTCCATTCACAAGATATTGATCGTTATGAAATCTACAAAGTCGAGGGAAAGGATAGAAAAACAATTACCTATTGGCTTCTTGAACATAAAATATTAAATGGCACAGGTAAGGTCGGAAGCGGAGTAAATATTGTAGAACTAGTACCGGTTTACCAGGTTGATTTAGTTAAGCAGAATAAAACGAATCCAGAATATTGGATTGTAAGAAGAGCAGGGGAAAAAATATCTAAAATTTTTTGATTGTTGGCTGCACTGCTTCGGCGAAGACAAGAGTCAGCGAAAGCCAGGACGTTATAAGTTCTCTCAACCAAGACGTACATGAGGGAGAACTCCCTGACAGCGCATTTCTGATGCCCACTCTAAATTGTACGGGTGGAGCCTCCATTTGAAATCGGTTTAAATAAAAAGATTATTGAAGAATTCAATTCTTCAGCCAATGATGGTATTTTATTAGGTAGTTTGGTATAAGATAAATGTCACAGAACGAAGTACAATTAAAATTGTATTCACTCAATGAGGCTGCAAAGGTGATGTGTATTGGAAGAGATACCCTGCGAATTTTGATTTCCCAAGGACAAATCGGTTACATTTTATTGGGTAAGTCAAAAAGAATTCCTCACCAGGAGTTGATTCGTTTTCAAACCGAGAATACAATTCGAAAAGCTCAGCCCATTTTTAGTTCCAACGTTTCAGATACAGAAATATCAGGAATGGTTACTAGAAAGCATTCGTCAAAAATCTCTGAATTTCAAAGCAAACAAATATTAAAAAACATTATAAGGAAAAATATAAATGGCAACAGTGAGAAAAAGAGGAAAAGTAATACACATTCAATGGTTTGATCCGGTAGAGAAAAAGAACTTCTCTATGTCAACGGGTTTAACCGCCAAGGACTCAAACTTCAGGAAGGCAGAGAAGTATGCCAAACAGCTTCAAAATAAATTAAGCCGTGATTATCAAAAACAAAAGGAAATAGGAATTCTTCGGGTTACATTAAAAGAAGCTTTTGAACATTTTGAAAGAATTAACCAAAGCAAACATCCCAAAACTTTGGCAGATTATATAAGATTCTATAATAAATTTGTAGAAACCTTCGATGAAAATCTCCCCTGCACCGCTATCAATAAATTGAACGTTGAAAACTGGTTAATGGAGATTAAAAACCTGGATTTAGCACCAAACACAATTCACGGATATGGTAAGCAGCTTAATCACTTTCTGAATTTTTTATTCGAATACAGTTATACGCCTATGTTTAAGATTAATAAAGAGGTTAAGACAAAACCGGAACTGAAAGAAAAAATAATATTGGATGATATTGCATTAACAAAAATTGTAAAGGGATTGCACAAAAAAAATTCAAACTTTGTTTCTGCAATAAACCTTCTGATGTATACTGGTTTAAGATCCTCAGATATTCTGGAGATCAGAGCATCTGATATTGATCTTAAGAACCGGGTGTTGAAGTATTATTCTCCAAAGCGAAAGAAATTTCGAGAGGTCGCATTTCATAAAAAGTTAGTTCCCATATTGAAGAAAAGAATTATTGAAGCAAAAGGGGAGAGGCTATTAGAATACAACAATGTTGAAAATCTTGGTCGTGCAATCAAAAGATACTTTGAGGATATAAAAATTAACCATAAGATATATACAGCAAGAACATTTAGAAAAACATTCATATCCCTATGCCGGTCAAGATATGATATTGATGCATCAATTGTGATGGAACTTGTTGGTCACGAACATCAGAATACTACTGACAGATACTATAACAAAGTCAGTATTGAGAAGATGAAATTAGAACTTGAGAAATTTAAGATCCCACTAGTAAAGAAAAAGGAAATAGTAGCGAAATAGTTTATTCACTCTGTCAAACACTCTGTCACTGCCCCCTAACCTCTTATATTATAACACTTTAGGAAAATAAAATATCCCCTCTTAATCAGCAGGTCGCCGGTTCGAGCCCGGCTGGGTGCACAAATGTCTCATTAGTAACAATATGAGGTTTTGTCATATTATTTTTTCAGCGGTAACCTATCCGTGAAATACTTTTCTTTTTCTCTCACTATTCCTGCATTCATCTGAACAACAATATTCATTTGCGGCTTTACAATTGTGACATGACACAATGATCTTGTCGCACTCAACATTGTGACAGTTTATATAATACGAGGTCGGCTTTCCGCAATAATAACAGCTTGCAATATCTTTTAATTCCGGATTTGTGTTTGGATTAACAACTCTGCGTTCGTCAAAGACGAACATTCCACCTTCCCAGTAAGTATCAGGATATTTTTTTATGAAGTTGAATATTCCCCCGTCAAGCTGGTAAACATCTTTAAATCCTTTTTCAACAAGATATGCAGAAGCTTTTTCACATCTTATTCCACCTGTACAGTAGGTTACTATTGTTTTATCCCTGAAGTATTTTAAATCTTCATCAACAACTTTTTTCCATTCACGAAAATTATTCATTGGCGGGACGATGGCGTTTTTAAATTTGCCAATTTTACTTTCATACCAGTTTCGTGCATCAACAATAATAAAGTCTTTTCCGTGTTCATAAAAACTTAAAAGCTCCTCGGGCGAAAGTCTTTTTCCGCCGTGCTCAATTGAAACATCTTCAAGATCTCCGTGAACGATTTCATTTTTCAATCTTACATGCATTTTTTTGAATACGTGTTCACCGGCATCATCTTCTTTAAACCAGACATTTTTAAACTCCGGATAGCTGGTAAGGTGTGCTTTATATTTTCTAATATTCTCAATCGTACCCGAAACAGTTCCATTAACACCTTCTTTGGCAAAGAATACCCTGCCTTTAATATTGTTAGCTGTACACCATTGCAGATGTTCATTAACAATTTTTTCCGGTTCTTCAAGATTAACGTATTTATAGAATAATAATACTTTATAATTTTTCATTTTTACTCAATTGGAAACCTGGGACGCAAAAATAGTAAATGTATAATTTGAATGAAATATCTTTTTATACCAATCCAAATTGTTGTTTTTTAAGTTTCCTTTCTGCAGCGATTGTTAAGGATAAAGTATTCATGGCTTTAGAATATACTTCTCATAAATTGGATGTTAAACGCATATTAAAATAGCGCATAGGGGATTAATTAAAAAACAAATGTTAACCAGATAGTAATCCGCCTTTTTATTCTGCTTGATAGAGATAAATTGTATGTTAATATTCGGAAGGAACTATTTGTGAAGTGATTATCAACAATGTAATAATGAACAATTACTTAGGTAGATTTTTAAAAATAGATAGCATTGAAACAATCGCTAACCTGAGATCAGAAGAACCAAAATTAAAATTAAAGGATTTAATCTCCGGTGAAACATTGTTTCTATCTTCCAGTATCCACTTAACCGCCTCTTCGCCTAAACTGTCGTATAATTTCATATTTACCGAATGAACTACTATAGTCCAATGAATAAATTTAACAAGCACCACAACTCCAATTAGGGCCAGTAGAATAATCAAATTTGAAGGTATCATATTACATTCCAGCTTTTAATTAAATGCATCATAATTATCATAGACTTTTGACAGTCTGTAAATCCATCAGCTATATTAGATAACAATTCAAACATTTCAATATATTAACATAAATTAGTAAGTGTTGCCCGGTCATCTTTCATAAATAACCCCCAGGGTGAAATAGTTTAAGATGCCAGTTGACTTTTGTTATTCCCAAAATTGTTAAGTAATGAAAGATCAAGTTCTTTATCAAAGGTTACTGTAAAAACAGAGCCAATATTTTTTTCACTTTCAACTTCTATAGTAGCGCTGTTTATCTCAACATACTTTTTAACGAGTGCCAGCCCAAGCCCGTTGCCCTCGTATTCACGCTTGTGACCGGCATCTTCCTGCGAAAAAGGAGTAAACATATTTTTCATGTAATCGGAACTCATGCCTATTCCACTGTCCCTGACTTCTACTTTAATTTTATTATAGGTTTCAATAACTGCTACTTCAACAAATCCTTTTGGTGTGTACTTCAAAGCATTATTAATGAGGTTCTGAAATATCTGTGTAACTGTATATTTATCGGCGGTTATGTTTACATTTTCACAATGTTTAAGAAAACGAAGCTGCAACCCTTTATCTTCTGCTAATGAACGAAATTCAGTTACCATATTTTTAAGTTCAGACACAATATCAAAATTCTCATAATCTGCTCTGTAGTTTCCGCTTTGAACGGAGGACATATTAAGAATCATATCGATTGTCCTCTGAAGTCTTCTTCCGGCACTCTTAACGGAATTAAGAATTATTAACAGCTCTTCATCACCGTTATCTATTTCATCCACAAGTAATGGAACCGATGTTAAAATTACATTAAGCGGTGTTCTGATTTCGTGGGACATCTGAGCAAGGAAAGCGCTTTTCAGTCGATCCGATTCTTTTGCTTTTTCCAGAGTGGTTATTAATTCTTTTTGAATATTTTTGATCTGGGATATATCAAGAACCTGTATAATATAGTGTTTTACTTTTTTCTGAGAATCGAAAATCGGTACAGATTTTACAATCACACTTATTTCTGTTCCGCTTCTCCTGACCAAGACTTTTTCGGAAGTTATATCCAGAACTTCCAGATCATTTTTCATCCTTGTCGAATCAGTAAAAAATTCTGTTTTATCTTTTTCGATAAGACATCGGATGTGCATATCAATCAAGTCTTCCGGTCTGTAGCCAACCATTTTGCAGAAAGATTTATTAACCCTCATAACCTGGTTTTCAGGTGAAAGCATTACCATTCCGATAGGAGCATTTTCAAACATTATGCGGAATTGCTCTTCACTTTTGATTAAAGAGTATTCTGCTTTTTTCCTTTGATCAATTTCTTCGGTTAATTCACTTAACTTACTCTTTATAAAGTCGTGAACTTTTTTATTTAGGACTTCAACCTGGGATGAAGAACGGTTTAACTCATGAAGAACAATATCGACCCTGTCTGCTAACGAGGTAATCTCATTTTTCTTATTGTCTGGTTTTAATTTGCTGGATTTGATTTTAATAGCTTTATCTAATCGATGAAATACTTTAGTTAAAGGACGAAGAGAAAAGCTGCTTATTAAATATGTAAATAATATTCCGGCAGCAAAAACACCAAAACAGAAAATTCCGGTATGGAGTTGATATTTAAATAATTGAGCGGCAACAGTTTCCGAATTAAATGCGATATAAATTTTTCCGATATCTATATTCCGTACAAGAACGGGCGCAGAAGTACGGTAAACTTTTTGATTTGTTGAAAATGATTCTTTTGCATCATCCATTAAATAAAAGCCGGATTCTGCAGCATCCATGTTTATTCCGCCAAAAACTTCATTTGAAGAATTCTCAAAGACAAGATATAGTGCATTATTAAGGTCTAATATTTCATTCAGAAATTTTTCTCCGGGAATTTTTTTCTGCCAGAAAATTTCCGGTGTTGCACTAACATAACCTGCAATTACTTCTGCTTTTTCTCTGAACTTTTCATGAGCTTCGGCTTCCAATGTGTATGTAAAGTAATAGTATATGCCCCCTGCCATCAACAGGAAAAATATGGCAAACTCAACAGTTAGTTTCAGATGAATTTTTTGTGAACTGTTTTTCATATTTTATCCAAAAATTGATTTTATAAATACCGGAAATTTTATGTATTACTATCTAATGATATCACAGTTTGGCAACTAGAATGCCGATGGCAAATGCTTCGTTTATTGATTAGAATGAAAGTTTTTTAATGTGTGATTGTGTCAATATGAGATTGTTTCCCCATTTGGCTAAAGAGAGCAAATTGATTTTTTTAATTCGACTATTGCGGAATAGCTTATAATTATCAATTTTTAATTTGGTTTTCTAAATAATTTCTTACTCATATTTAGATAGAAGGGGACCGCCAATGTTAACTTCTGTAAAAAAACTAATCGTATTTTTTCTTTTCATTTTTCTATCAGCCTCCTGTGCTGATAAAATAACTAATTACTATGGTCCGCCGGAAGGCAATCCACCTGATGTTAATGTAATTTATTCAAGCTATTCTTTAGAGACTATTCATTCAATTCATTTTGATACAACCTCAACTTCGGGGTATACCTATAGTATAAACCTTAGCTTAAAACTGGACAAGCCTGATAGAAGAAATCAAATAAATAAAATTATTATTGTAAACGAATATGGAACCGGCTGGGAATTGTTCAATAACGAGCTTGAAAGTTTTTATTCGGGTACACTCGGTGGATATGAATTAAAGAATCTTATTTATCGAACCAGCACTCAATATTCCCCTTCTATTATTTATAGAGTGAAATTATACTCGTCCTCTAATGTAACAGCCGCGGATTATGAGTTCCTGTTATATCCTGATTTTATATCCTCACAGTATATAACCCATAATTGGTATACGCAGAATATTTACCAGATTATTTTTGATTCTTACAACCCGCCGTTTAATTTTACAGGTCAGGGAGAAATAATCTGGCTGAATGAAAATAAAAGTTATTTAAGTGAAACAAGTTTTATTTCATCAGACATTGAATCAGGCAGGTATCTTCGTACGGATGTTGTACCTGCGGAAGCGTATTACTTTTATATTCATTTTAAGGGAATGAAGAACGGTATACAAGTTGGATTTAAGTCCGACATATATTCGATTGCTGAGAGATATCCGGATAATATCCAAATACTTAATGAAAATATCTATAATATTGATGTGGTTAAATATGTACCGGAATTACAGAAAATATTTATTCTTGACAGGTCGTATAACTCACTTTACATTATCGACTACAATACACTGAATCTGGTAAATAAAGTTACTTTCAGTTACAGACCTTACAGCATTACTTATTCTGATTTTGATGATAAAGTATATATCGGGTTTGACAACGGAAGACTGTATTCAATGACAATGGAAGAAACAACTCCATCCCTGGTGAAGAATTTTGGATCGGGATACCTCTATAGTTTACTCGTGGTTAACAAATATTTGATAGTGAGTTTATCCAATAACAGCTTTGGGATTTTAAACCTGGAAGACAATACGCTGCAAACTGAAACAAATTATAGCTATTACAACTGTTATAATATGGTTTTTAATAAAACAATGAACGTTGTTTACGGATATACTAATTACAATGGAGTGCTCCGATTTAATTTTAATCCTGCTTCAGGAGAATTTTCTGATTATTCAGTGAATTATTCCGGCAGCTCAAGTTACTTCGAATTGCTTTTATATTCCGATGATTCAAAAATTATAACTTCCAGTGGGAACATTTATAATTGCTCGGAAAATATTCAGAATGATCTTACCAGTTATGGTTCTCTCGGTCAAAATTTTGCATCGGGTTCATTCTCAAATGACAACAACGGCATAGTTACATTAAGAAGAGGTTATTATTCTTCCGATCCTTCTGAAATAATTATCTATTCAAAAAATAATCTTGAAACAATAGGCACTAAAGAAGATTTTTGGGGAAACCCGAGATACTTAATTGTTAAAGGAGATATAATAAAAATCATATCGGGTTATAACTCCGGTATTATTGCGGAATCATACAGCTATTCGCAAATAATTTCAGGGCTGGGAAAACCGGGCAATATAGTTAAAGCCAAATATTATTTGCCTAAGGAGTTAAAATTTTAACAGTTTGAAATTTCACTGATATTTTTTTTGAAGTTTCGGATAGTACTAATTAAACAGAGTCTGATTATTTAATCAAAGAAAATGATACTGATAGTTGTGCTATTGAATTGACTATTAAGAAAAGCCGGATTCTGTACCGAAAATCCGGATCTATTTATCAATATATTTTTTAATATAAAAGTTCACATCAAATTTTTTTTTAGCACCGTTACGATTCATATAACGGATTTTCCCATAAACCGGTCTATCAAACCACGGTCTGTCATGTACTCCGCCGATTGACCAGGCAATTCCTGTGTAACCATTAGGGTCCCGACCATCAAGTTCATATTTATCATTTAAATAAATCGCGATCTTCATTGCATCTTTTGGAGATCTGGTCCATTCAAGAATTTTCTTTGCCCAGTACATTCTCATATAACCATGCATTTTGCCTGTTACAATCATTTCGAGTTGAGCTGCGTTCCACAAATCATCATGGGTTTTTGCCTGTTCAAATTCTTTGAGAGTATAGACGAACTCTCGTTCATCTTTCTTATGTTCATCCAGCGAAGTTATAGCCCAATTGTGAAAGCCGTTAAATGAATCATAACTTGTATTGAAGTAACAGAAATTGTCAGCTAATTCTCTTCGTACAATTAATTCCTCTAAAAAAGATTTTTCAGAATCTTTATTCCCATTAAATCTTTGTACTTCAAGAGCAACACGCTGTGCAGAGATTTGTCCGAAATGAAGATAAGGTGAAAGGTTGGATTGTCCGTACTTTGTCGGATCATTTCTTGTCTCGTCATACTTTTCAAATTTATTGTTGAGAAAATATTTCAGCAATTTTATTGCTGCTTTTTCACCCGGCTTTATCCAGTTAATTTCTTTCACATCACGATTTACGTTCAGATTATTTTTAATTTTATCCCAATCAATTTTATCTGATGAAATTTCAGTCTTGCCCATTTTCTTAAGTGGTGGAAACTCATCCATAAATTCAATAAGTGCTTTATTAATTTTAGGACGGAATGTATACGCTGCAAATTCCTGTTTATCTGAAACATATAAGCAGGGAACAATGTTATGCGAGTCAACTTCATAGAAAGGAATTAATAACTGTTTTGCAACATCACGTTTCCATAATTTTTTTATCTTAAGCGGATCAAAATCCGATACAAGAATTGATGCGTTATTTGAATTTAAGAAGAGGGGAATTTGTTCGTGGGGTGCACCAGTCAATAAAAAAAACGGGATATTAAATTTTGCCAGTTCTGATTCTACTTCAGCTAATCCTTTAATCATAAATCCATATTGACGTATTGTAGCTTCAAGGAAATCGGGAACAATATTAAAAACAACGGCTAGCGATCTTTTATGTTCAAATGCAAGATGTTGGGCGAATAATAGTGCCCAGTTGTCGTGTACGCGCTGATCTCGGCTCATCCAACAAATTACCGGCCCGGATGTTTCAGTTCCTTTTTGTAAGAGTCGAATTCTTTTTGAGTTTATTAACATGCTAACGGGTTGAAATTTATCAGCTAGTGGAGAGGAATTATCATTCTCTAATTATATTAAAGTAACAAGATTCATTTCATCTAGCGTATAATTCCATAAAAAAATTATAGAACAGAAATATTTTAATTTATCTTTCATTCCTGTTAAAAAACCAGAGCACATATCCGCAGTTATCACAAATATAATTCTGAGCTTTTTTATTCAGCCAGTCAAATCCGAAAAAAGTTGAAGAACGGGTATTCATTAAAGTTTGCCTTGTCCAGAATTTTGTTTCATTACAGTGCGGACAGACAAGCTTCTTTCCATTTACTTCGTGTTCAACAGCTATTTGATTTTCCATTTTGTTTCATTTTAAAGATTAGATAAAATTTGTGATAGCAGCTAGTCGGATGACCTGCCGCCAGATTATTTAATTTCTATTTCAAGTCCGATCGGGCAATGGTCCGAACCCATAACATCGGGCATAATAAATGCATTCTTTACATTCTTTATAAAATTATCAGACACAAAAAAGTAATCTATTCTCCAGCCGACGTTCCTTTCACGAGCCCGCGACTGCTGATCCCACCAGGTATACTGTTCCGGTTGATCATTAAACATTCTGAATGTATCAACATAACCATGAGCAAAAAACTTATCCATCCACTCACGTTCAATGGGGAGGAAGCCGGATATTTTAGAATTTTCTTTAGGTCTTGCAAGATCAATCTCTTTATGAGCAGTATTCACATCGCCGCAGATAACAAGTTTCTTCCCTTTTTTTACAAGTGCGTCAGCATAATCAAGAAAGGCATCATAAAAATCCATTTTGTACTGAAGACGTTCTGCGCGGGCTTTACCATTAGGGTAATAAATATTTATTAAAATAAAATCTTTATAATCTGCAACAATAATTCTTCCCTCATCATCAAACTTTGGAATTCCAAAACCATGATTTACCTTAACCGGTTCCGGCATTGTATAAATTGCAACTCCACTATATCCCTTTTTAACAATTGAAGATGAGAAGTATGCTTTATAGGTGTTTATGTTTAACAAATCATTTGTTAATTGTTCCGGATGAGCTTTGGTTTCCTGAAGACAAAGTATATCCGGTTTTTCTTTTGTGAACCAATTTACAAACCCCTTTTTATAAGCGGCACGGATGCCATTAACATTCCACGATAGAAGACGAAGTTTTTTCATAACTATTTTTATTTGTTATTAATATTAAATTTAATTTTAATGCTTCTGCTGTATGTAATATTTCCCCCGATAGCCTGACTTTCCGCATCTCCAACGCTAAGTGATGTAGTCCTGTTAAAAGGACTTGGATAAGCCTGGCTGATTTCTGTAATCTCAATTATATCACCCAATTGAAGGTTTAATTCTTGTAACAAATAATCTGCTTTGTCTCGTGCACTCAGGGCGGCATTTTTGAGTGCCTGCTTATGATGCTCTTCGTACATACTGTCATTGAATGAAGTTGAAATGTTTTCATATTCCTCGGATTTAGAAAGTTCTTCGGAAAGAACTCCGTAAGCAGATAAATCTTTTTGCTTAAACTTAATTATCACACTAGTAACAAAACCTTTGAATATTCTTTCCCTGTCTAAGTACTCATATTCTTTAGATTGCTGAAGCGGGGGAATATCAATTTCGCTATCCTTGATTCCCGCTGCCTTTAAGATATTAACAAGATTATCCACCGACTTATAACATTGGTTCCGGCTGTCTTCAAAAGTTTTTGCAATTTTCCTGATATTTATATTCCATATGACTTCATCTGCCGGAACCTCCAGAACTGCGGTTCCGGTAACTTCAATAAATTTATTATCTTGAGGATAGATGTTTATATAAAAGGCTACAAGAAAAACCAGTGATAAAATAAATCTCATATCCGTATACCTTTCTCAAAATGGCTATTAGATATTATAAAATCATAATATATGAACAGGAACTTCTTAGCGTGGTAACCTAACAGAAACACCTGCACCAAAATACCAAACTTTTGAATTATTGAATAGTCCGTTTCCCCCGGAAATATCCAGTTGAAGATTGTAAAGTAACATGTAAGTAAATCCCGCTCCAGCCATTATTAACGGCGAAGAGTTTGATAATATTTCAGAATAAATTTCTATAAACAAACCGAACGTATCGGTTATTCCGAAACCGGCGGCGAGTGTATAGAAATAGAATAAATTTTCTTCTTCACTGTTATGCTGACTTCCAAGATTTACACCAAGATCCAGACTTTCATCTATTCCTTTTGCAAGCGATAGTATAACCTGAGGTTCTGTCTTTGTTGGTTTAAAAACTTTTGCACCTGCAGGTAAAAAGAAATGAAGCATTAATGCAATATCTGGAATTGAATGATGATCATTAATAAATTCGTACTTTGCACCGAACATAAAATCAGTTAGTCCGCTAACAACATTGCTGATTGAGTTCGATTCGATTTTTTGCGATAGAAAACTACCACCTAATCGGAGTTCGGTATTCTTAAAAAGCCCGTATCTGAAAAGTGTACCGGCAATACTAAATGATTTTATTTCAACTTCATCAATAGAGTTATCACTAAAATATTCAAAACCCGATTCAATTTGCAGAGTCCCTTGAGGAACTACAGAAGCAGACTCGGTTTTATCCGGTCTGTCTGTAATAAGATCCGGGTTAGTTTGTGAGAAAATATCTGATGTAAACATTAAGTAAATAAAACAAACTAATACGAATAATTTCATACATCTCCATTTTTTTGAGGTATAGGTGAACCGTGCGGATCGTATTTAGGATAACCAAGTTTTTGGTCGATTTCATCAAGAAGGTCTTCCGTAAGAATGTGTTCAAATTCTTCGGCATCAGAATGAATATTATTTTCCGTCAATATCTTTTCGTTTATAAGATAAGATTCCCAAAGCCTGTGAGACCGGATGATGCGTAAACTGTATTTTTCTCCGGATGCAGTCAGACAGATATTCCCGTTATCAACGGTAACAAGATTTTCTCTGGATAGTTTATCAGCCAAAGTTAAAATCCTTTTAGACGGCGAGCCCATCCATGTTGCAAGTTCTTCAATTGAAACCGCATCCCGCAGCGATTTTATTTTATTTTCATCGTAGCATTTTTTATAAATCATTTTCAGAATATCCTGTGCAAGATGTTTTTCAGCAACCTTCCTTCTTCTTATATACTTAACAAGAACACCATGCGAAGGAGAGACGATAAGCGTTATTAGAAAAACAACTGTTGCAAACACAACCATCGAAGCACCGGAAGCAAAATTAAAATGATATGACCCTAATAAACCAACCAATGCAGTAAACACTGCAAAGAATACCGCCAGCATAAGCATTTTAGGAAGCCGGTCTGTGAGAAGATATGCTGTTGCACTTGGGGTGATAAGCATTGCTACGACAAGAATTAATCCCACACTCTGTAATGAAGCAACTATTGTCATTGAAAGCAGCGACATAAGAAAGTAATGGACAACACCTGTTGAAATGCCCATAACTGCTGCCATGGTAGGATCAAAGGAAGTAACAACTAATTGTTTATAAAATAACAGAACACTAAGAATAACAACAACTGCTATTATACCCGAAAGAATAAGATCATCATTTGATACACCAAGAATATCCCCGAACAAATAACTTGTTAAATCTATATGAACATTCTTCAACTGGCTGACGAGTAATACGCCAAGTGCGAAAGCACCTGTAAACATAACTCCTATAGAAGTGTCTTCCTTTATACGTGAATTCCGGTTGATGAAGCCTATCATTAATGAAGTTGAAATACCGGCTGTTACAGCTCCGATGAACATTGCAACCTGTCCTTTTCCTGCTATCATAAAACCGATAATTACTCCCGGCAATACTGCATGAGCAAGTGCATCACCTATGAGAGACATTCTGCGAAGCATAATAAATGCACCAACGAGTCCGCATGTAATACCAATTAATACAGATTCGATTACTGCCCGCTGCATGAACTCATATTGCAACGGTTCTATAAATATTTTTGAAAGCAAATCTAACATAGTTTAATTCTGCTCTTCTATTAACTGTTCTGATTTTTGAAGAATGGTAAGTCTTCCGCCGTATGTCTTATCTAAATATTCAGGAATAAAAAATTCTTTTGTAGGACCGAATGCAATAAGTCGTTGATTAATCATAACTACATAGTCAAAATATTCCTGGACTTTTGCCAGGTCATGATGAACAACAAGAATAGTTTTACCTTCATTCTTCAGGTTTCTCATCAATTGAAAGATCGCTCTTTCAGTTGCGGCATCAACTCCTACGAATGGTTCATCGAGAAGAAGTATATCGGCTTCCTGTGCTAATGAACGTGCAAGAAATACACGCTGCTGCTGCCCGCCCGACAGATACCTTATCTGTCTGTTGCTGTATTCAAGCATGTCAACCTTTTTGAGTGCATTGATAACTTTTTCATTATCGGATTTATCCGGTCTTCCGAATAATGACAGATGCGGATATCTACCCATCATAACCACATCATGAACCACCACCGGAAAATCCCAATCAAGTGATTCCTTCTGCGGGATGTATGAAATTGTTTTCAAATGATTTTTAATTGAACTGCCTTTAACCAGGATCAAACCATTATCTTTAGGAACAAGCCCGAGTATTCCCTTAAGCAAGGTTGATTTACCCGCTCCATTAGGACCGATGATACCTACAATTTTTCCTGAAGGAATTTTTAACTCAATGCCTCTTACAGCAGGCTTTTTGTTATAAGAGATAGTAAGGTTCTGTATTTCAATAACTGTATTTAAATCATTGTTTTTCATTTTCCGGCTACAGAATTAACTTTTAAAGCATTTGTAATTGTTTCAACATTATATTTAAATGCACCGATATACGACCCGCCGGCAGTTCCCTCGTCGCCAATTGAATCTGAAAATAAAACACCGCCAATCTTTGCCTGGGTTTCAGAGGCAATCTGCTCAAGCAGTTTAGGATTAACACTTGTTTCAATAAATACAGCCGGAAGATTAAATTTTTTGATCAGATCAACTAATTCAGCAACATCAGCAGTCTGAGCTTTTGCTTCTGTGCTGATTCCCTGCAGTGCTTCTACTCTTATTCCGTATGCTTCGCCAAAATAGCGGAAAGCATCATGCGATGTAACCAATATCCGGTATTGTTCCGGTATTTGTGAAATCATTTCGGCGGCATACGAATGCAGCGAATCCAATTGAATCTTGTATGCTAATGCATTTTTAGAATAGTATTCACTGTTCTCGGGATCAACCTCAATCAACCCGGAGGAAATATTATCGACATAAATTTTAGCAAGCCGGGCATCGAACCAGCAGTGCGGATCGGGATCGCCATGACCCCGGTCGTCTCGTAACGGCTCTATTCCATCGGTTGTTGCATAAACCGGCTTATTACTTCCGGCAGCCCGGATAAGTTTTTCTATCCAGCCTTCAAGCCCGAACCCGTTCATAAAAACTATGTCTGCGGAGGCAATAATTTTTGAATCACCCGGGACAGATTTATATGTGTGCGGATCGAACCCGATACCACATATACTTATGGCTTCAACCTTATCGCCTCCTATATTTTTTACCATATCATTAATTATAGTTATAGTAGATACAACGATTAGTTTATCTCCCGTCATTTTTCCATCTCCGCTGCCGCAATAAATAAAATTGAATATGATAACAGAAATAACGAAAGCTCCAATAATTAAATTTTTCATATTACTTTTTAATAACCTCCACAAAAACATTATCAGCAATCTTATGGCTTATATTCCAGGTCTGCTTTTTAATTACGATCATCATTGATTTGTCAAAAGATCTCTTATCCTTTATTAAAATAGTTTCGTTTAATTTTATACCAAGCCCTGATATATAATTAAGAAACTTATCGTCAAAATCATTTACCCTTACCACTATTCCTTTTTCACCGGAGTTAAGTTCTGACAGGCGAATATATTTTTTAAGCTTTGGCATTTTACCTGCGCGAGATGGTATCGGGTCACCATGCGGATCATACTCCGGGAAGTTGCACATTTCCTCCAACCTGCCGATAAGTTCATCAGAGGCGGAATGTTCCAGTCTGTGAGCCTCATCGTGAACTTTATCCCATGGCAAACCTACAATCTGGTGAAGAAACACTTCCCATATCCTGTGCCGTCTTACCATATTCTTAGCATAGTTCTCACCTTCAGAGGTAAGCTTAATACCTTTGTATTTTTTATAATTAACAAAACCATCATTTGAAAGCTTACGCAGCATATCGGTTACAGCGGCGTTAGATATTTGAAGAGATTCAGCAATCAGGTTTGGTTTTATTTCACCACTTTCGTCTCTGAACTTGTATATGGCGCTAAGGTAATCTTCTTTTGAAATATTTTCCATTTAAGTCTGGTATAAAATAATTTTAAGTGCGCTTAAATCTATAAAAGAATAAAATAAAAGGCAAAAGGTAAAATCTTTGTCTGTGATTACGAATACTCTTTTTTTAAATATTCATCAAGTTGATGGATTGATGGTATATAATCTACAGTGGGGTATTTTTTCAGAATGTTATCGGAGTTTCCGTTCAACCCCTGTCCGCCAACAATAATTTTTTTGTGAGGAAAAAATTTTGTTAATTGATCAACTACTTCAAGAAATCTGACAAGATTCAGATACAGTCCGAATGATAGAGCAATAGCATCGGGATCAATCTGTTTTGTAAACTTTATCATTTCTTTTGTTGGTACAGATCCGCCAAGGTAATAAGTTTTCCAGTTTGCCATTTCAAAAACGTGAGAAACCATTCTTGCACCAATATCATGAAATTCTTTATCAATGCATGTTACTATAGCTTTCCACTTTGGATTAATAGGGGACGAAGGAGCAAACTTGCTTACCAATGCTTCGGTAATCTGGGTTGCCATATGTTCTTCCGGAACTGAGAGTTCATTATCATCCCAGAGTTTCCCGATTCTGTACAAGGAAGTTTGGAACAGTTCTACATATATATCCTTTAAATCTGTTCCCTCATCCAATAGAGATTGAACAATATCAGAACAGTTATCTTTGTTGCCGTCAACTAAGTTGTTATAAAAATCTAAAAAATATGATTGTTTAATTTTGCTCATTTTTAATAGGATATTAGTTTATACTAAAATAGTAATTCATATTTGCAGAAAAAAGTTCAACTTGCAGAATAAAAGAATAGTGCAATCCGTATGATTTTGTTTTTTTAAAGGAAAGAGGATATATTTAATCAGATATTTTAATCTGATTATTGAATTAAGGAAGAAATGCTTAGAAAAATAGTTAATATTGATGAACAGTTGTGTGATGGCTGCGGATTGTGTGTTCCGGAATGTCACGAAGGTGCGTTACAGATTATTGACGGTAAGGCAAGGTTGATAAGCGATCTGTTCTGTGATGGATTAGGTGCTTGCCTTGGTTATTGTCCTCAAGGTGCAATAACAATTGATGTTCGTGAAGCTGAACCATACAGTGAAGAAAGAGTAATGGAAATAATCGTAAGGGGGGGACCAAACGTAATCAAAGCGCATCTTGAACATCTGGTTGAACACAATGAAATGAAATATTTTCAACAGGCTGTTGAATACTTAAAAATAAATAGAATTGAATATCCGCCAATTAATTCAAGTAAAAAGCATTCTGAATTTGTTTCAGAATCTATTGTTGATAGCGGAGCGATTCTGAAACAGGGAAAGGATGATAGAGCAATAACACAATCAGGCTGCCCGGGTTCAAAAGCAATTAGTTTTGAAGTTGTTGATGAGAAAGCGATTGAAGCAGGGAAAAGTAAATCAAAGCTTACTCAATGGCCTGTTCAGTTGCATTTAGTTTCGCCTTACGCAAATTATTTTCAAAATTCGGATTTGCTCCTTGCTGCAGACTGCAGTGCTTTTGCATATGCTGATTTTCATAAAGATTTTATGAGCGGAAAAAGTCTGGCCATAGCTTGTCCTAAACTTGATACAAACCAGGGAATTTATTTTGATAAGCTTGTTGCTATGATAAAAGAATCAAATTTAAAATCAATCACAGTTTTGGTTATGCAGGTCCCATGTTGCAGCGGGTTATTCAGACTTGCACAGGAAGCACTTAAAGAATCCGGAAAAAATATCCCATTAAAAGTTATAGTAATTGGAATAAACGGAGAAATATTAAATGAATTGCAATTAAATTAATTCATTTAAATATAGAAGATTTTGATTTCTTAAAAATTCAGATTCATTCTTCCATTAGTAATAAAAAGACTATCCGAAAAATCCTGGTTATATAATTTGATGTTAAACTCTGCATCAATGGATTTATTCGTAATGCTGTTTATTTTCATTAAACTGTAATCTAAGTAGTAAGCAGTAAATACCTCGTCCTGCAAACCATCTTCCGATTTATATGTGAATGTTCCTTTTACAAAGTATTGAAAACCCGGTTCATTCTCACCTATTCCGAAAGTTCCCGGCTGATTAATGTTTATTATTCTCAAATAAATTTCAGAAGCATTGAAAACAGAGTGACCGGATATTTCTTTAGTGCCCTTTAAATGAAATGTGCTTTGTACCTTTGATGCTTCCAACCCGGTGGCTGACCATTGAACGGAATTTACCTGGCACAATATAAACCCGGAAGTATTATTAGGCGGGTCAACGGGATTTGAATCATCCTTTGAACATCCGGCAATAAGAACTATAACATTGAGCAGAACTAATAATTTATACATAAGATTTAAGTAAAATTAAAGATGAACATAAGCTATTGTTTTGCTAATAAAAATCTAAAAAGAACAGAGTCTGCCGGATGCAGCGGCTGGGCTCAGTTCTTATCGGGAAATTTCTCTAAGTGGAAAATTTATGCTTATGATATTAGATTTTTTACAAACTCACCGATATAGTATGGCCATACTATAACGGCTAATAAACCTTTAAAGAATGATAACTCTAACAGTCCAATTGTGAAAAGCCAGCCGATAAACCAAATCGGACCCATGATTCCGGCAACTTCAACCTTTTTGCTAGCCATAAAAACTCCTTCAGTTTGATTTATCAAAAATAAACATTAAATAAATTTAAAATAAAAAAGCGCTCACAACGGAGCGCTCAAAGAACAGGTCACTAAAAACTCTTACTTTTTAGGCTTTGCTTCGCTAACGATGATGTTGCGGCCTTTGAGATCAGAACCATTTAATGCCTGGATCGCAGCAGATGCTTCAGATTCATTCTCAAATTCAACGAATCCAAATCCTCTTGATCTGCGAGTCTCCTTATCGGTCACAACTTTAGCGGAAAGAACATTACCATGGGCAGCAAAAGCTTCCTGGAGTTCTTCATCGCTGATGGACCAAGGCAGACTACCAACGAAAAGTTTAGTACTCACAAAAAGAACCTTTAATTAATTGAACAAAAATGCGTCTTTCGACGCGCAGAAAGATAGAAATATTAATTTTATAAACAAATATTTTTATGGAAATTTTGTGTTAATTTCATCAAAAAACGGCACTATTTTCTTTGTTTGAGACAATTTACCTGTTTCTATAGTGTTATTTATTCTTTTAATCACTTGTAAATATTACAGGTATAAGTTTGATTTATATGTATAATTATGGAGGGAATTAGTCAGGATACAGATCAATTAATAGCTAGTCTATTAAATTTCATGAGATTCAAAGGCATATAATATTAAATTATTCATTTAAGAAGTAAATCAATTCCCTGCTGCAGATTTTCGATAAAGGTAATACTAATTTTTCCAGTTGACTTTATTCCCTTCTGATTTCCTGCCGGAATATACGCTTTTGTGAATCCAAGTTTTTCAGCTTCCTGCATTCTCTTTTCAATACTTCCGACACTTCTTATTTCTCCACCCAGTCCAACCTCACCGATTACAACTGCCTGACCATCTACAACTTTGTTCAGTAAACTTGAAGCAGTACTAATGCAAACCGCAAGATCAACGGCTGGTTCCTGCACTCGAAGTCCGCCTGCCATATTAAGAAAAACATTTGCTGCAGAAACTCTTACATTAGCTCTTTTCTCAAGCACTGCGAGTAGAATGGATAATCTTCGTTGATCGAAACCTGTGGCAATACGCTGAGGGTAGCCGTAATTAGATGAAGTTACCAATGCCTGAACTTCAAGAAGTATGGGTCTTGTTCCTTCTATACTTGATGTAATTACAGAACCGGGAGTTTGTTTTTCTCTTTCACTTAAAAACAATTCACTCGGATTTATAACCTCCCTTAATCCATCTTCCATCATTTCAAAAACACCAATTTCGTTTGTACTGCCAAACCTGTTCTTCTGTGCACGTAATATTCTGAATGAATGATTTGATTCTCCTTCAAACTGAATTACGGTATCAACAATATGTTCAAGAAGTTTTGGACCCGCTATCATTCCTTCCTTTGTAACATGGCCAATAATGATAACGCTGTAATTTTTTTTCTTCGCCTCTTCCATTAGCAGGGAAGTACATTCACGAATCTGAGTTATTGTGCCGGGAGAATTTTCTAATTCACTTCTGTACATTGTTTGGATGGAATCAATAATCACAACAGATGGTTCAAGATTATTTATTGATGCAACTATTTGTCCGAGTTCTGTTTCTGCAAGAACATAAAATTCATCGGAAGTAATTTTTAATCTTGATGAACGAAGTTTTATTTGCTTCTCTGATTCCTCACCGGTTACATAAAGAACTTTGCTCTTAATGTTTGCAGATGCCTGCATTGCAAGAGTTGATTTACCAATTCCCGGATCACCGCCGAGAAGTATTACACTGCCGGGCATAAGTCCGCCGCCAAGCACACGATCAAATTCTATTATTCCGGTTTTTATTCTGTCTTCTTCGGTAGCAGTTATTTCAGTTATTTTGTGGAAGGAAACTTTCTGCGGCACTTTGGCTGATTTTCTTCTACCAGTTTCAACCAATTCTTCTATAAAGCTATTCCAGTTATCACATTCCGGACACTTACCAAGCCAGCGAACTGATTCGTAGCCGCAGTTGGAGCATATGTATTTTATTTTTGCTTTACTCATTTTTTTTATAAAAAGCTGCTAACAACACTCTCAACTTTACTTAAAGCAGCAGGAATTTTTGAAATATCTTTACCTCCAGCTGTAGCAAGATGCGGACGCCCGCCGCCGCCGCCGCCCACAAGTTTAGCAAGTTCTCCAACTATTTTTCCCGCACTTAGATTTTTACTTTTAATTAAATCATCAGAAACTATGGCAACTATTCCGACTTTATCATCAACCTGTGCAATTAAAACCCCCACTCCGCTTTTAATTTTATTTCTTAATTCATCACCAAAGGATTTTAATTCATCCATACTATCTGCATGAACTCTACCTTTATGAATGATCACACCTTTTTCCTCTGAATGAATTGAAAGAATATGATCAAGTTGCTCTAGTTTTTCTTTTATACGCAGTTCAGAAATTTCCTTCTCAAGTTTTTTCTTTACATCCAGCAGTTCTTCAACTCTTTCTTCAGAATGCCTGATAAGTTCAATCTGAGTAAGAATATACTTTTCAACTCCAGCTCCTGTAACAGCCTCAATTCTTCTTATTCCGCTCGCTATAGATGCTTCGCTAATAATTTTGAACAATCCTATTTCAGAAGAATTCTTAACATGAGTGCCGCCGCAGAATTCCATTGTAAAATCACCGAACTGAACGACATTAACTTTATCGCCATACTTATCGCCAAAGAACATTATCGCTCCCATTTTCCTTGCATCTTCAAAAGGAGTATCGCGGTGATGGATCATTGGAAGATTTCTGCGAATTTGTTCATTAACTATTGTTTCAATCTCAAAGATTTCAGCAGCAGATAATTTTGAGTAATGGGAAAAATCAAACCGCAGTCTATCGGGTCCCACATAAGAACCAGCCTGCTGTACGTGAGTGCCAAGAACCATTCTTAGTGCTTTATGAAGAAAATGAGTCGCCGAATGATTGCGCATTATGTCCCATCTTCTTTTTTCGTCTACCTGAGCAAAGAATGGAGCTACTATAGTTTCAAGGGTTCCCGGATATTCCGGATTATCAACTTTTTCGATTTCATGTACTATTACTTCATCAATCTTAAATGTGTTGATAATACTTAGCTTTGCATTCTCGTCCTCAATATAACCTGTATCACCAACTTGACCCCCTCCTTCGGCATAAAAAGGTGTTTTATTAAAAATTAAAAAATTATCTACTCTATTTATTTTATCAACCTGTATTCTCAATTTATCATAGTCATAACCAAGAAATTCTGTCTCGAACTTAAATTTATCGGGGATATGATCTTTATAGATATATGAGATAGTTTCTATTTTATTTGCTTCTCTTGATCTTTCCTTCTGCTCATTCATTAACTTATTAAAGCCATCTTCATCAATTGCTAATCCTATTTCACGAGCCATAACGTTTGTAAGATCAACCGGGAAACCGAAAGTATCATATAGTTTAAATACCTCGTTTCCGGGAATCACTGTTTTATTTTTCTTTTGAAGTTTACTTACCACATTATCAAATAATTCTATTCCTCTATCGAGTGTAGCATTAAAACTTTCCTCTTCAGCTTTGATAACTTTCTTTACATACTCTTTCTTTTCATTTACTTCCGGGAAAACATCTCCCATTGTTTTTGCCAGAACATCAACTAACTTATAAAGAAATGGTTCTTTAAGATTTATCTTTCTTCCATAGCGGGCAGCACGTCTTAATATTCTTCTTAAAACATAACCTCTGCCGTCATTGCCGGGAACAGCGCCATCTGCAATTGCAAATGTTAATGCACGGATATGATCAGCAATAACACGCATTGGAATTCTGTCTTCTTCATTTTCATATTTTATTTTGCTGAGGTTTGCTACTTCATTAATAAGGGGAGTGAAAACATCCGTATCATAGTTGGAGTTTTTTTTCTGAAGAACAGCACACACACGTTCGAAGCCCATTCCAGTATCAACGTGCTTTGCCGGAAGTTCGTGAAGCTTTCCGGTTTCGTCTCTGTTGTACTGAATGAATACGAGATTCCAAATTTCAATACATTCCGGTACACCGGCGTTTACAAAAGCAGGGTTATCATAATCATCACTTACATTGATGTGAATTTCTGAACAGGGACCGCACGGACCGGTTTCCCCCATTTCCCAGAAGTTATCTTTATCACCAAACTTTAAAATATGCTTTGGATTTATGTCTGTTTTAGTTTTCCAAAGTTCAAATGCCTCATCATCATCTTTATAAACAGTAGCCCACAATCTCGCTTTAGGAAGCTTCCATACTTCTGTTAATAATTCCCAAGCCCATTCAATTGCTTCGGCTTTGTAATAATCACCAAAAGACCAGTTGCCGAGCATTTCAAAAAAAGTATGATGGTAAGTATCGTGTCCAACTTCTTCAAGATCGTTATGTTTGCCGGAAACGCGGATACATTTTTGGGTATCTGCCGCACGTTTATATTCTCTGGATCCGATACCGAGAAAAACATCTTTAAACTGGTTCATTCCAGCATTAGCAAATAATAAAGTTGGATCATCAAAGGGTACAACCGGAGCTGATTGAACTATTTTATGTTCTTTACTTTTAAAAAAATCTAAAAATTGCTGTCTGATTTGGTGTGAAGTCATAAGTCTATTAAGTTTAATTTAGTGTGCAAAGATAAAAAAACGCCGGATAAGCCTGAAATAGAGATATGGTATTAACATAATAAAAAAGGCGATTTACTGAATCGCCTTTTGAAATATAAAACTGTTTGAATACTATTTTAAAATCACCATCTTCTTCGTCACCAATGACTTTTCGTATTGCAAAGCAAGTATATAAATCCCACTGGCAATATCATCATTATTAAAAGTAACCTCATAGCCTCCGGTTTCCTGGTATTTATCAACAAGCCTTTCTACTTCAATTCCAAGCACATTAATCACACTCAATCTTACATAACCGGCATCAGGTATCTGATATCTTATGACAGTTGAAGCATTAAATGGATTCGGGTAATTCTGAGCTAACTCAAAAGTATTAGGCTGTGCTATCACAACAGTTTCAGTTAGATTGAAATATTCAAACGAACCGTCAAAATCAATTTGCTTAATTCTGTATTGATAAGAACCCGGAGTTAAGTTGTTATCAACAAATAAATAAGTTGTAGATTCGGTGGTTGTTCCTTTCCCTTCAACAAAACCAATTCTCTCATAATCAAAATTGTTGACTGCAGACTGTGGACTGAAGACCTTTCGTTCTATTTCAAAGCCAGCATTATTAACTTCACTTGCAGTACTCCATTTCAGGTTAACACTATTACCCGAAACAGAAGCAGTGAACGAAGCAAGTTCAACAGGAATAACTGTATCAAGTCTGATTAACCAAACATCATGAACTCCCGCACCGAAAGAAAGAGTGTGCCCAGTTATTATATAACCGCCGTCAGAAGTTTCTTTTACAGAATAAGCAATATCAGAACTGGAGCCGCCGTAGGTTTTATTCCATTGTTCATTACCGTCGATATCGGTTTTAACAATCCAGACATCATCACCACCGGCGCCAAAAGAAAGCGTATATCCCGCTATTATAAAACCGCCATCCATAGTTTGTTGAACCGAATAACCATAATCCCTGCCGGTTCCGCCGAAAGTTTTCATCCATATTTGATTTCCGGCATCATCGGTTTTAATTAGAAGCATATCGGTCAAACCGGCTCCGAATGAAGAAGTATATCCGGTTAAGATATAACCACCATCGGATGATTGCTGTACAGAGTATCCGCGGTCAGCATCTGTTCCGCCAAAAGCGCTGTTCCATTGTTCATTTCCCAAAGAATCTACTTTTAAGAGCCATGCATTTCCAAGAAAACCCGGACCATGAGAGAATGTCCATCCTGTTATAATATATCCACCGTCCGATGCATAATTTATATACCAGGCACCATCAGAACTTAATCCGCCCAGAGTTTTTTGCCATACAAGGTTACCATCAGAATCGGTTTTTACAAGTATAACATCTCTGCCGCCGGCACCGGATGAAGAGGTGGCTCCGGCAACTAAATAGCCATTGTCAGCAGTTTGTAAAACAGAATAGCCCTCATCATCATTTGAACCGCCGAATGTTCTGGTCCAAAGCTGATTTCCGAGAGAATCTGTTTTAATTAAATAAACATCATTCAATCCTGCACCGAAAGATTTTGTATGTCCGGCGATTATATATCCGCCGTCACTTGTTTGTTTAACGGATTGACCTTCATCATCATCATTACCGCCGAATGTATTATTCCATTGTTCATTACCAAAGGGATCAGTCTTAATAAGCCAGACATTACGACCACTGGTTGCTCCGTAAGAACGAGTGTATCCTGTTATTATAAACCCGCCGTCTGAAGTTTGCTGAACAGAATGCCCGATATCAATATTGCTTCCGCCGAATGTTTTTGTCCACAATGTATCCGGCGGTTGAGCAATTGTTATATCAGAGATTATAAAAATGAAAACAAAATAAATTAATCTGTATGTATTCATCTTATGAAATTCTGGATTATTAAATATTCTCTTCTGTTATTTAAAGTTTAGGTCATATGACCACAGGAGACTAAATTTATTTAACAAATTCAGAGGTCTCCTATGGATAAAATTAAAAATAATGATGCTTACGGACTCAAACGTCTTGAGTCTAAAAATGCTCGTAATGCAATCATTCAAAAGCTTGCTCAGGATTTTAACCTGACTCCTATTATTGCTGAAGCTTTCT
>JAWOIK010000036.1:0-5289 GCA_046484705.1 Ignavibacteriaceae bacterium
CGTCACCCGATCCAGCTCGCGCTTCATCACCTTGAGGTCTTCCGGCAGTGTGTAGAGCGCGACCCGCAGCTTGGCGGCCGCTTCCTTCATATACAGGAATAAATGAAGTGAACACAACATTGAATTTTTCTTTCAGAAATAAAATATATTCCAACACATTTAAACAGCAGGGATTTTTAGATAATGAAACCATACTTGTCAGATCCCAATCAAGATTTAATTTCTGGGAAAGAATACTCAATGGCGATTTGTTTTATGAAGTCTCTACCCAGCGTTCTGCAAGACTTCAGAAAGTATTTGTACGTGTTGAGCAGGGAACAGGAAATTATAAGTACCTTGGAGATTTGAACAACAACGGAATTGCGGATGAGAATGAATTTGAACCTACAATATTTGACGGTGATTTTATACAAGTTACTATTCCTACAGATGAACTTTTCCCCGTTATAGATTTAAAAGCAAGTACCAGATGGAAAGTTAGTCTATCTGAACTGCTGGATAACTCAACTTTCGCAGGCAGTATTCTTAAACCTTTGTCATCTGAAACTTTTTTAAGGATTGAAGAGAATAGCAGGGAAACCGATTTTGCTAAAATCTATCTACTCGATTTTAATTCTTTTTTGAATGAAGGAGCAACCATCCGGGGTTCAAATTATATACAGCAGGATTTATTTATATTTGAAAACGAGCAGGATCTTTCATTCAGATTCAGATTTACTCAGCGAAACAGCTTAAATGAATTTTATGACGGCTATGAAAGAGGATTCAGCCGCGAGAGAAGTTTGAGAATAAAATTTAAACTGATTAAAGAAGTTAGCAACCAGACGGACATCAGTAATGAAAATGATAATGTCAGTGCACCTGAAAATTCAAACAGAAGAAGAAAAATTTCCAATAATAATATTTCATCAGACTTTTCTTACAGACCGATCAGAAGTATTGAAGTTGGTTTTAGGATAAAAGTCGGCAGGAGTGAAGACGTTTTTCCTGCTACACCAACAATTATAGATTTGAACTCACAATTAATCAGATTTAATCTATCCTTTCTTGGAACCGGCAGGTTAAGAGTTGAGATTGAAAGAAATGAGTTGATTGCATCATCAACAGAAAATTTTATTCCTTTCGAGCTTACGGGTGGAAATCAAATTGGAAAGAACTATTATTGGAGAGTAAATTTTGATTACAGGTTGTCAGCTAATCTTCAAACCACACTTAGTTATGATGGAAGATTGCTTGGCAAAAGCAGAGCAATTCATACTGCAAGAGCAGAAGCAAGAGCATATTTTTGAGCGATAGCTGATCGTAATGAATGGTTGATAGCCTGATTGAATGATTGAAATAATTTAATGTTAGTTCAGAATATAAATTTTTGCGTAAGATCGATTAACGAATAACCATTAACACTTAACAGGAATTTTAAATTGAATATTATCTCAAACCTAATCGAAGCACACATATTCAGAGAAATGAATGGAGTAATAGAATTTCTTCTGCTTAAACGATCTCCGGTTCAATACGTTCCCAATATCTGGCAGATGGTTTCAGGTAAAATTAAAACAGGTGAAAAAGCGTTCGAGTGTGCTTTAAGAGAGATAAAGGAGGAAACCGGTTTAACGCCTGGCCATTTGTGGGTAGTTCCGAATGTCAATTCACTTTATTCAGCAGAAAATGATTCTATTACGATACTGCCGGTATTTGCTGCCAAAATTAAATTTGAGAGCCAAATCCAGTTAAGCGAAGAACACGTTGCCTATAAATGGCTTTCATCAGATGAAGCTAAATTACAATTAGCATGGGAAGGTCAGCGAAAATCAGTCGAAATTATTAACGATTATTTTGTAAATAAAAAAAATATATGGGCTGTATCGGAAATTAAGTTTTGAGAGAATTATAAATTAGATTTAAGTACTTTGCTTTAAAAATAATACTAAATTTCCGGTTGATACTTAACCTGCCTTCAGTAGGCAGACGTAAAACTTAATCACATTAAACAACATATGGTATATTACAATCAATTGATTATTTTAATGCCTATTCTTATTCACATTTATTCCGGAGTACATTTTGGGTCTATTAGTTGTAGGTTCTGTAGGATTAGATACAGTTTCAACACCATTTGATAAAGTTTCAGATGCACTTGGAGGCTCTGCCACCTACATCTCGCTGGCAGCAAGCTATTTTACCGGTCCGGTAAATTTAGTTGGAATTGTTGGGAGTGACTTCCCCAAAAATTATATTAAAATGCTTGAAGAACATAATATTGAACTCGAGGGTTTAAATATTGTTGAAGGCGGCAAAACTTTTCGATGGACAGGAAAATATCATTATGATCTTAATGTTCGGGATACACTTTCAACAGAACTAAATGTATTTGAAAAATTTGATCCTGTTATTCCGGAAAATGCCAGGAAGGCAAAGTATGTATGTCTTGGCAATATTGATCCCGTTCTTCAGAGTAAAGTTCTGGATCAGATGGATAACTCTCAATTTGTTGTTTGCGATACAATGAATTATTGGATTGAAGGGAAGAAAAAAGAATTACTTGAACTGTTACCGAGAGTGAATGTACTTATTATTAATGATTCAGAAGCAAGACTACTGGCACACGAACCAAATCTTATAAAAGCCTCAAAGAAAATAAGAGATATTGGTCCGGAAATTCTTATAATTAAAAAAGGTGAACACGGTGCATTACTTTTTACAGAGGATACAATCTTTTCTGCACCTGCTTATCCTATGGAAATGATTAATGATCCCACTGGCGCCGGAGATTCTTTTGCCGGAGGTTTTATAGGATATCTTCATAGTACCAGGGATCTTTCAGCAAAAAGTTTAAAAGCGGCAGTTATATACGGAAGTACTATGGCTTCATTCTGTGTTGAAAAATTCAGTACAAAAGGTTTAGAAGAACTTTCTTTACTAAGGATAAAGGACAGGTTCAGAGAATTCATGGATTTATCCAGGTTTGATGAAAGCTAACAGTTATTACAACATTAAATTTGAATCAGGCAAACTCACTTACCTTGATCAAACAGTTCTTCCACTTAAGGAAATATATATTTCCACCGAAAGCTATGAGAGAGTTGCAGAGGCAATTGAACGTCTCGAGGTGCGGGGTGCACCTTTAATAGGTATTACTGCTGCTTATGGATTAGTCCTTTCAATTAAAGATTCCGGCAATCCTGAAAATGATTTCTATCGTGCGTTTAACCGGCTTGCTTCAACCCGTCCTACCGCTGTTAATCTTTTTTATGCTCTGGAGAGAATGAAAAACGTATTCGAATCAATCGAAAATGTAAATGACTCTTACCGTATTCTTCTTGCAGAAGCCGAAAAAATTCATTTTGAAGAAAATGAATACTCAGAAAAGATTGCACATAATGGAATTCGGATATTTAAGAAAAAATCAAATGTACTTACACATTGTAATACCGGCTCATTAGCGGCTGGCGGAATGGGTACTGCATTCTCAGTTATTAAACATGCTTATGATAACCATTTAGTTTCTCACGTATATGCCGATGAAACAAGACCACTCCTTCAGGGTTTAAGACTAACATCTTACGAACTTTTTAAAAATGATATTCCTTTTTCGGTAAATACGGATTCATCGGCGGCGGTTTTGATGCAGCAGCTAAAGGTAGATCTTGTGATTACAGGAGCAGACAGAATAGCATTGAACGGCGACACTGCCAATAAAATCGGCACTTATAATCTTGCTGTACTTTGCAATTATCATAATATACCTTTTTATATTGCCGCACCATCCACAACTATTGATAGATCAATCCCAAATGGTACTGGTATTGAGATTGAGTTTAGAAATTCCAGTGAGCTAAGAGAAGTAAACGGAATAACTATCGCTCCGGAAAATTATCCTACATATATGCCTGCCTTTGATATAACTCCGTCACACCTGATTACAGGCATTATCACCGAAGAAGATTTGTTTCTTTTTCCATACAATTTTATAAAATGAGTGAAATAGTTAAGACCGAAGCTGTTGTATTAAGTAAAATTAATTTTAGAGACACTAGCCTTATTTTATCAGTATATACTGAAATGTACGGAAAGATGACTGTAATTATAAAAGGCGGAAGAAATCCCAGATCGAGGTTTGGAATGACTGCTGATCCGCTTAACCATGTGCAGATGGTTATTTATAAAAAAGATAACCGCGATATTCAGTTACTTTCAAGCGCCGACATTATATCACACTACCCAAGGATAAAAGAAGATCTGGATAAGACACAATATGCACTTGCTATTATGGAATTGATTAAGAAACTTACTAGTGAAAATGAAAGTAATAAAAAATTGTTTAAGGGTTTAGTAAAGATACTTTCGCAGCTGGAAAGCAACAGGGAGCATCCGGGTATATCCTATGAAAGATTTTTCATGTTTTTCTTATCGGAATTGGGTTATGAATTGCAAATTTATAATTGCGGGTTTTGTAAAAAGGAAATTGGTAAACAATCTGGCGGATTTAGTTTTGAAACCGGTATTGTGTGTTCGGAATGTCATGAATCACATCCCGGCTTGTACTTTCTCTCTGCGGAACTTTTAAATCATTTATTTTGTCTAAAGAACAATATTTCCGTTAATAATATTGCTCTTGATTTAATAAAGCAGACTAATATATTTTTAGAAAGATATACAAAAGCACATATTCCGGATTTTTCAGGAGTTCATACATTAAGCTATTACAATAATTCTAAATGAAAAGGTACCTATAGGCAGAATTGATACGGCAAGTAAAAAGTAATATTGAGTAAAAAATCTTAAGGAGAAAAAAATGTTCAGTAAATTGAAATCCTACCCAGCAGGAAAACTTAGAGGATTGTTTGGTGCAGGAGCTCTAATAATAATAGGTATGTTGTTTGGTGCTTTACTTGTATCAGGTTTTGGTCTGGTAAGACCGGGATTCGCAGATATCGATTTGGGATCAAATAATCCGCCTGTAAATCTTGATGCCGATGCCACCGCATTCAGCAAAGCATTTATTGAAGTTGCTGAAAAAGTAACACCATCCATTGTTCAAATAGCAGTCGTATCCGAAAGAGAAAATCCCCATAAAGATTTTTTCTTTTTCCCTTTACCTGATATGCCGCAGGAACAAAGAGGTTCCGGAAGCGGAATTATTATTTCAGAAGATGGCTACATTATTACTAATAATCATGTTGTGGAAAATGCAAGTAAGGTATCAGTGGGACTTTCCGATAAAAGAAGTTTTACTGCCACGGTTGTCGGAACCGATCCATTAACAGACCTCGCCGTTATTAAAATTGA
>JAWOIK010000085.1:0-6513 GCA_046484705.1 Ignavibacteriaceae bacterium
TGATTTAATAACCTTAACTGTAACACCTTCAACTTTTTTCTTTCCTTTAGCTTTATCTGCAAAGGATTGCTGTTTAGCCATTTTCTACTCCTTACTTTTAATTAGGGCACAAATATAAGCCTTTGGGCAAATAAATAAAAGAAATATTTAGTGATAGATAAATCCCCTTTTTTTCATAGTTTCGCAATAAATTTTATCAGTTTTTATGCAAATAGATAACCATACTAAACAATTCTCTCTCAAATATCCTTCACTTAAGTACAAAATCTTAGGGAAAACAGAATATTCAGTCTCTATATGCGGTTTTGGAGGATATAGGATTGATTTGGGAGTCAAATCCCACGAAAAATCTGTTAGAAAAGCAATTCTTTCAGGTATTAATATTATAGATACATCCGCTAATTATTCTGATGGAGGCAGTGAAATATTAATTGGAAAAGTAATAAATGAATTGATTGAAGAGGGTAAGATTTTAAGGGATGAAATTGTTCTCGTTTCAAAAGGAGGTTATATACAGGGAAGCAATTTTAGAATAGCCTCAGAAAGAGAACATAATGGTAAACCATTTCCTGAAATAACAGTGTGCTCACCCGATCTCTGGCATTGTATTCACCCTGAATTTTTGGAAAATCAAATTGAGCTTTCGCTTGACAGATTAAAACTTAAAAAGATCGATGTTTATCTTCTGCACAATCCGGAATATTATCTTTCTTACTCTCAGATTTATGACCAGGAACGTAGAGAAAAGGAATACTACCGCAGAATTGAACAGGCATTTATTCATCTTGAAAAAGAAGTAAGCCGCGGACGAATTAATTATTACGGGATTTCTTCAAACACATTCAGTTTACCATCAAATAAACCAAACTTTACTTCCCTTGAAAAAGTAATTGAAATTTCAAAAAACATTTCAGATGATAATCATTTTGCGATGGTGCAGCTTCCACTTAATTTATTTGAGCAGGGAGGTACACTAAATAAAAATCAGTGTAATGATAAAAAAACATTTTTACAATTAGCAGAAGAAAACAATATCGGTGTACTGGTTAACCGCCCGTTGAATGCAATAGTTAAAAATCAGTTAATAAGATTAGCAGATTTTCCCATCACAGAAAACAGGAATGAAAATGAAATTGCAGAGTTGATTGAGGATTTATCAAAACAGGAAGCCACCTTAATCGATAAGTATGTAAACTACATGAACATTCCTAAACAGGAACAGAAAAAACTTACGGATTGTCTTTCCTTAGCACAAATATTAAAATCAAATAAAGACAATTTTACAACTCCCGGTAATTTTAAGGAAGTAAAAGGTTATCATTTAATTCCACGGGCTAATTATGCAATAAATCAGCTTGGCAAAAACTTTGAGGATGAAAATGCCGTACGTTCTCTAAGAAATTATGCTGTAACAACAAATATTTTGCTCGATTCAATTCAGAGTATTCTGGCAAAAAAACAGAATGAAAAGAACAAACATATTCATCAGAAACTGGAAAAGTATTTAAACGATACTCAGAAGAATTTGACATTATCTCAAAAATCTATTCTAATGATCAATTCTTTAAAAAGTGTAACATCTACGTTAGCCGGTATGAGAAGTGTGGAATATGTAGATGATGTGCTTATTTCAATAAAGTCTGATTTTGTAGAAGAGGTTCAGCAATTCTGGGAAAAAGATTTCAAAAACTGATGAATCCAGCTTCAAACTACAGAATCTAACGTCTTGTAGTTTAAATATTATTGTTTCTCAAATAATAAATAGTTAGGTTTATTGCACGTTTTTATAGGATAATTCGATGTTTTTGCTGGCAATAATTGTAGTACTATCATACCTGGTAGGGTCCATCCCGACAAGTATAATTGTAAGTAAAGCGTTAAAAGGGATTGATATCCGTCAACATGGCAGCGGAAATGCCGGCGGCACTAATGTTATGCGTGTGCTCGGTTGGAAACAAGGTGTTATGGTAATTCTTCTTGATGCTTTAAAAGGTGTGCTTGCAGTTGTTCTTGTGGCAAGATTGCATTATGGAGGTTTGCCTTTCGCCAACGTTTCACCTTTTGATGATTTTACTTTAGTTCAGATCATTGCAGGAATATCTGCAGTTATTGGTCATATATGGACTGTATTTGCAGGCTTCAAAGGTGGTAAGGGTATTGCTACTGCATTGGGTATGCTTCTTATGATTGTAACAATAGATATGCTGATTGCCTTAGGAGTCTTTTTCATTGTAGTTACTTTATCCAGGTATGTTTCACTTGGTTCAATCATGGGCGCTATCTCAGTTCCATTAGCTATGGTGTTGAGGGAAAATGTTTTTCATGAAACGATTACCGGTTATGGCACATTATTACCTTTTGTAATAGCAGTTTCTCTGCTGGTTATATACACACACAGAAAGAATGTTGTTCGTATTCTTAACGGAACAGAAAACAAACTCTCTTTCAAAAAGAAAAAATAAAAATGAAAATTTCAGTTCTTGGAGCCGGAGGGTGGGGAACCACTCTCGCGGTTCTGCTTCATTATAACGGGCATAATGTAACGCTATGGGAATATAAGCGCAGCTATGCAAAAGAACTTCTTAAGAAAAGAGAAAATATTCAATACCTTCCCGGAATTAAAATCCCTGATGAAATATTTATTACACATGACCTCGATGAAGCATCGGTCGATAAAAATCTTATTGTGCTTGCAGTTCCTTCCCAGTTTTTAAGAAGTGCAGTAGAAAAAATAAAATATTCAGATATTAAAAATTCCATTCTTGTAAGCGTATCAAAGGGAATAGAAAATAAAACCTTACTTACAATGTCTCTGATGTTGAAAGATATTCATCCTCAATTAAACGATTCACAACTGGGTGCTCTTTCCGGTCCGTCTCATGCTGAAGAAGTGAGTAAAAGAATTCCTACTGCAGTTGTTGCTGCATCATCAGATTATGAGACTGCTACAACGATACAAGCTGCATTTACAACTTCATACTTTCGGGTTTATTCTTCTACAGATATTCTTGGTGTTGAACTTGGCGGAGCATTTAAAAATGTTATTGCAATAGGTGCGGGAATTATTGACGGCGCCGGATTTGGCGATAATACTAAAGCTGCAATTATGACAAGAGGTGTTGCTGAAATTTCCAGATTAGGTTTAGCTCTCGGCGCGCAGCCTGAAACTTTTGCGGGATTATCCGGTATGGGCGACCTTATCGTTACTTGTATGAGTCGTCACAGCCGTAACAGGTTTGTTGGTGAGCAAATCGGAAAAGGTAAAACACTTAAGCAGGTCTTAAAATCTATGGACATGGTTGCTGAAGGTGTGGAAACAAGCCGCTCTGCATCTCAATTGGCAAAGAAATATGATGTTGAAACTCCGATCACCAACGAAGTTTATAAAATACTATTTGAAGATAAAGATCCCATCAAAGCTACTACCGATCTTATGACCCGCGATATGAAAACAGAGGGAAACACTTAATCACAATAGAACACGGATATCGCGGATCACGCAGATTCACACGGATTTTCTTTCATTTGAAAAAACTTTTCTGCTGAATTTTGATTTCTTTCCAAAATTCAAAACTAGTCCTACTTCAACATTCGTAGCTTTTAAATAATTAATGAGTTGGGCTTCGTGTTCCTCACAAATATCTTCTGCAGCTTTTAATTCTACTATTACTAAATCATTCACAATTAAATCCGCGTAATAATCACCCACAATTATTTGATTATAAAATACTTTGATATTCTTTTGTTGTTCGACTTTAAAGCCGTGATTCAATAATTCATACTTCAAAGCATTTTCATAGACCTTTTCAAGAAATCCATAACCAAGTGTATTAAAAACCTTGTAGAATGACTCAATAATTTTAGAAGTAATATCACCGTGTAACATAAATCCTCCATTTTTATCTGTGAAAATCCGCGGAATCAGCGCAATCCGCGTTCTATTTTTTATTTTACTCTGTGATTTTTGATCCGGGTAAAGATATTCCTTTAATTTTTCTGAATAGTGAAATCGCAAAAGAGTCAGTCATTCCGGAAACAAAATCAATTATCAAAAGCATTCGCTCATAAATTTCAGTTTCCTTATTTGAAGAATTAAGAATGCGCTTAGGAAGAAGATTGACTATCGTACGGTTCTTTGGACTCAAGTTCCCATCAAGCCATTCATTAAATGCAGATATAAACGAATCTAGTAATCCGCTCAGCACCTCATATCCGGCAGCTTCTCTTTCCACAACACTGCGATGACGATATATTTTTTCAATGGAAAGCTTTTCAATTTCTTCAAGTCCTTTTGCTCCGGGAATCAGAGTAATAAGTTCTTCTTCAAGTTTTGTATCAAGAATTCCATTCTCGTTATCCAAAAATACTTCAGCCAGTTCTTTTATTAATTCATTAATGGATTTTGCTCGAAGGTAACCAATCCGGTCAGACTCATCTCTTTCATTGTAATCCGAAATAATTTCAACCCGGATAAGATTTTTAAGAAGCTCTTCTGTTTCTTTAAATGATATAAGACCAAGACTGAAGCCATCTTCAAGGTCCATAATTCTGTAGCAAATATCATCTGCGGCTTCAACAAGAAAGCTCAACGGATGACGGCACCAGAAATTTTCTGACGGATTTAATTTTATTAGTCCGGTATGCTCTGCAATATTCTGAAATACTTCTTTTTCTGATTGGAAGAATCCGAACTTCTTATATATCTTTTTTTGTACAGATTTATCTTTATCTGAGTTTGTTAATGATTCCTTAGGATATTTTGTTAACGCAGCTAAAGATGCGTGAGTTAATCTTAATCCGCCATTTACTTTTGGATTCTGAAGCTTTGTAATAATTCTGAAACCCTGTGCATTACCTTCAAACTTTGTAAGGTCTGTCCATTTTTTCGTATCGGTAATAATACTTTCAAATCTTTTACCGTTTCCGCTTTTAAAATATTCGGAAATTGCATCTTCACCGGAATGTCCAAATGGCGGATTACCTATATCGTGAGCAAGACAAGCGGCAGCAACTATTTCTCCAAAGTGAAATTGTGTGTAGTCATTCTTTAATTCTGAATGACGATTAACAATCTGTTCGCCCACCAGATTACCAAGTGATCTTCCTACTACAGAAACCTCAAGACTGTGAGTTAACCTTGTATGAACAAAATCACTTTCAGGAAGAGGGAACACCTGTGTTTTATCCTGCAGTCGCCTGAACGCAGGAGAAAATACTATTCTGTCAAAGTCCTTTTGAAACTGACTTCTGCCGTCAGCTTTTCCTGTTTGAGAAATATTTTCAGTGCCAAGCTGAATATCAGATAAAAGTTTATTCCAGTTCAATTCATAATCCTTTAATAATTGATATAAAATTTAACAAAAAATATTTCAGTATACATTAATAACCGTCCTGAACTTATTGAGTTTACCAATCACTTAAACTATTTTTCACTCAATGATTTCCTCAAAAGAGAAAATACTTGACAGCTCGGTTCAATACATTAAATCCGTTGGACCAAAGCGTGCCGAATCATTTTATAAAATCGGAATAAAAACTATTCGTGATCTTTTGTTTTATTTTCCATCACGCCATCTTGACCGCACAACGGTTATTACCGCTGCAAAAGCTTACGGTTATGTTTTAAACGGCTACCAGGGTGAAGTTACAATAATCGGAAAGGTTGAAGATGTTGAAAGAATAAGATTTAAAAAGGAACTTCTTAAAGTTCATTTCCGCGATGCAACCGGATTTTTTGAATGCGTCTGGTTCCAGGGAATAAAATATTTTGAAAAAGTTTTTAAACCCGGAGATATCGTAGCTATCTCATCGAAGCCGGAAATAAATTATAACAAGCTTCAGTTTTTGCATCCGGATTTTGACAGGATAACAGAAGAGGAATCTCAAAATTTTATTAATACTGGAAAGATTATTCCATTTTACAGGATTCCCAAAGAACTAAAGGCGCGTAATATTGGCGATCTTTCTTTAAGAAGAATAATAAGCTACGCAGTTGAACATTATGTTGATCATCTTGAAGAAACATTACCTCAAACAATAATAAAAGAAGAAAACCTGGTTGACATAGTTACCGCAGTAAAAAACTACCACTTCCCCGAAACCAAAGATTTGTTCGAGAAGGCTAAACATCGGTTTAAGTTTGAAGAAATGTTTTACATAGAAACTCTTGTCGCTCTTCGGAAACACAATTACGGAACGAAGCTGACAGGCAATGCTCTTTCAATAAAAACAAAACTAATCCCGGATTTTCTTAAAACACTTCCGTTTGAACTAACTAAAGCACAGTTAAAAGTATTAAGCGAAATTAAGAATGATATGATGTCCGAAAAACCAATGAACCGGCTGGTTCAAGGAGATGTCGGCAGCGGAAAGACAATAGTATCATTAATTGCAATGCTGATTGCTGTTGATAACGGATACCAGGCAGCAATTATGGCACCGACGGAAATTTTAGCAGATCAGCATGCAAAAAATATTTCTGCGATGATGAATAAACTCTACGAGATTAACAAA
>JAWOIK010000203.1:0-15563 GCA_046484705.1 Ignavibacteriaceae bacterium
AATGTCCGATCACAGACCCGTTTGGTTTAAACTAAACTATTTTGCTGAAGATCTGGATTAAAAAATCAAACCCAACCTCGTCATTCTGATCCCCTCCCTGTCATTCTGAATATTATGACATAGTCATTCTGGGCGATTAGCGAAGAATCTCCTACTTTTATTCTTTTACTATTAACTTTTATCTTTCCTCACCCGCCAGCTAAAAAAAACAGCACCGGCTATTCAACCGATGCTGCATTTTAGGAGAGAGATGGAAATTAATTGCTTTTTACAGGTTACTTATCTTCTTCTATCCCTGCTGTCAGAGCTTGAATTATCTCTTTTTGTATTACCGGAATCATTCTTTCGCTGAGTCTCAACTCTTGTTTCTCTCTGAGTTGGTCTTTCAACCTTTCTGTTATCCACTTTTGGTGTAGTAGTTTCTTTTCGTTCAGTTCTCACATCATTATTCCGGTTATTGTTCACCTGGACTTTTTTCTGTTCCTGCTGAATTACCCTTGGCTCTGTCTTCTTCTGAACGTTCTCGTTACTTTTTATTTCAGTATTACTATTATTCTGATTCACACGGGTATTGCTGCGCTGTGTTTCCTGAACATTCCTTTTCTGAACCGGGGCGTTTACATTTCTTTTCACTTCTGTTTCAGTCCTGTTACCGGATTCCTTCCGTACATTATTTTCCCGGGTATTAACACGTTCATCTGAGCGGTTTGTCCTAACATCTGTCTTACGCTCATTTGTTACTTTTCTCTCGTTCTCAACATTTCTCTGTCGTGTTACTTCTTTGGTGTTCTCTTCCCGGTTTCCATTCCCTTTTTGTTCAACCGATCTTTCGGTGCGGATTTTATCTTTATCCAGGTCCCGCGTAGAACTAAGTTCAACTCTGGAAAGATCAAGTGATGTTTTTCTATCAGATCTCTTAGCATCTATATCTCTAAGGTTTTCTCGTGATAATTCATTCTTATCTGCATAAAATGTTCTGATGTTATCTCGTTCAAGATCACGCTTTCTGTCATATACAACTTTACCCGGATCGTTAAATGATTCAATATTTCTTTGACGTATCTTCTGACCCGATCTTTTTTCAACGAAACCAACATCAATTCCGTTATTTCTTACTCTACCATTATGGTAGGAATAATTTGTTCTATACTTGGTCTTTGAGTGTATTCGGTATTTATACTGATCACCAACATAATAATTTGTTACGTATGGACTGCAAAAATTATTTACGTGAACATAATGCCAGTTAGAATGATGAATGTAATAGTCACGCGTAAAGTGAATTCCAACTGAGATCGAGAATACGCCATATGGTGATAATGGAGCCCAGCCTATATATGAATCAGTATATCTCCATTCAACCCAGGCGGGTGCCCATTCATAATCAGGAATCCAGATCCATCCATAATAGTCATCATAATACCATCTGCCGTAGTGATACACGACGTGACCGTAAGGTTCATAGGAATCCCAGTACCAACCGTAATCACTCCATATCCACCTTCCGCTTTGGTATGGTTTCCATGTTCTCACCATTATTGTAGGTTTCCACGCTATTGAACCGTAGCCTATATCTATCCAAGTTCCATGCGGTGAAAGTGATGCATGAAAGTAACCGCCGACTCTGCTGGCGATGTTTGAACTAGCTTCAACGTTTGCTGTGAAGCTGAAAAGAACTATGACTGCTGCGAATATTAAGTTTTTCATTTTATCCTCCTATGGACTGCAGCTAATTATCCAATCACTGTGCCATTCATTTTTATCGATTTCAGGCCATTTTTCAAATATTTATTAATTTTTGTGTGTCTATTTAATTGAACAATGTGACTACAAAATGTGGATAAAAATAAGAGGAATTATGAAGGACAATTATGAAATTTATCTGCTGATCTTCCTGTTTTTCCAGACGAAATTTCCAAGTGAACCTGAAATGCCGGCAATTATTATATACGGAATATGGATTATTTCTGATAATAAAAAAACATCAAGATTCTTAATATCAAATATCAGTTTGCTTCCCTTTTTTAATAAACAGTACTCGAACAGCATTTTTAATGATATCGAAATAGTAAATGCAATAATAAAAATTGGTGAATATAATATTCCCATTGTTAATTGAACGGGCAATGAAATATAAAATAAATAAATCAGTATAAGTTTAAATATTAATGTCTTATCATTATAAAAAAGTCCTTTGCTTGCCCATCGTTTTCTCTGCTGATAAAATTCATTGACAGTACTGTTCGCAGAAGTTTTTACAATTGCATCCTTATCAAGCGCAAACTTTACTTTATAGTTTGTGTTTTTGTGAATCTTCTGCATCAGTAATTCATCATCACCGGAAGAAAGATTCATCTGGAATGTAAATCCTCCGGCTTCATCATAGGCGGTTTTCCTATATGCAATATTAGCTGCGTTGCAAATTGTTGGACTTCCGGCTCCGATTAGCCCTGCACCTGTTATCACCAAACCTGCAAATTCCAGTTTCTGCATTCTGCTGAATAATGATTTATCCGCATTAAACTCAACGGGACCTGATACAAATCCGGTTTGTTCATCAAAAAAACTTAACAGGGATTTCAGCCAATCACTATTATGGATGCAATCTGCATCAGTTGTTATAATGAATTCCCCTCTCGCATTTTCAATTCCATATCTTATTGCTCTTTTTTTATGTGCATTGATTGAATAATCGTCGGGTACTGACAGCAATTTCACATTAGATAATTTTATTTCTCTCTTTAACTTATTATAGGAATCATCCTCTGAATTATCATCTACAAAAATAATTTCGTACCTGTCCAGTGGATAGTTCTGATTTGAAAGACTGATGTAAGTATTGATAATATTTTCGGATTCATTTCTGAATGGAACAATTACTGAAACAAATTCACTATGTATTTTTTTTGTTCCAGCACCGCTGAGTATATTTAATCCTTTATAAACTCTGTGGAGAAAATATAAATAGTGTAAAAGTAAAAACGCCGATAATGTAATAATTATTTTTTCAATCATTCGATTTCTTGAGCAGAAGTAGTGAACCGATAATTGAGGGTATCAAAACATTTATAAAGAATAAAAATATTGAGGCGTTAAATCCAACTGATGCCGATTCTCCGAGTCTTGAAATAAAATAGACAGACGCCCCTTCTCTTATCCCCAGTTCACCCAGCGAAACCGGGGGAATTATTGTTTTTGTAAACATAATCAGGTTGCCTGCCCAAAAGTAGTCAACTAAATGCAGATGATTTGAAAATGCTGCTACGAGCAGAGCATATTGCAGCAGAAAACAAAAATAAAATGTCAATGATACAGCAATCATTTTTACTGAATATTTTTTGTCCAGGTCTTTCAATTCTTTCAGTTTATCAATGAGGTAGTTTAGTTTTACAGATTTTCTAAGCTTGCTGAAAATAAAACTATCCCAGAATCTTTTATTAAAAAGCAGGTAAAAGAAAAGATAGAACAAACTGAAAAATATTATGAACAGAGAAATTGTTATGTATGGCGTTACTGCATATTCAAAATGAATGAACAGTATAGAACTTATGGAACCGAAAAATGCTACCATTAAAAGCGGGAAAAATTTATCAAGTAAAGTGGCTAAGGCAACTTTATATACAGGTTTATTTTTAAATACAATAGCCCTCCCGAAATATTCACCAATTCTTGCCGGAGTAAACACACCTGCAGCCAGACCATGAAGCAAAGAAATAAATATTTTACTTCTTGATTTTTCGCCAAGCAGTATATTGCAGGTCAGTTTCCATTTAACAAATTGAAGATATATGTTCAGTACTGAAAGTAAAATTGCGGCTGAAAGAAAAGTAATATTTGCTCCCTCAATGGCAATCCATATCTCAGTTAATTTTACAGTTATTAATATATAGGTTAAAAGACCCGCAGCTATAAACAACTTTAATAAAAAATAAATCAGTTTTTTATTTTTTACTATTGAACTGTTACTGCCGAAATATTTGGTTAGTATGCTTTCCATTAATTATAAATTATTTTGATCTCAATTTATTGTTCAATTTCAAGAATATTTATTTTAAGCCCTTCTGTGCAGTTGGTGCACATATTAATATTTTTTCTGCTATCGAGCACCTGTTGTCTGAATTTTTGATACTCAACTGATTTCCAGATATCATTAAAGGTTCTTCCATTCAGCATTCCCATTTCAAACTCTGCATCTTTATCAAAACAACACGGAACTACTTTTCCATCCCATGTAATAACAGATGTCCGCCATAGTGCAAAGCAATGGTTTTTGAGGTTATTTTTAATCTTAAAGGAATTATCCTGTAGAACATATCTGCGATATTTTTTGTTTGAAGGAAGAAATTTAACCGCATTTTCATAGCTTGAAATCTGCATCGTTTTGAAGACGACTTTTTCAACTCCAACATCTTTCCCGTACTTTAAAACCTCATCAAGCTGATGTTCGTTTTGTTTCATTACAATAAACTGAAATTCTACAAATGGTTTTATTAATTTTCGTTCATTTCTGCGTTTAATAAGTACTCTTAAGCCTTCATCTGCTTGTTTAAAGGTTCCTCCAACTCGGTAATTCTGATAACTTTCTTCATCAAGTCCATCCATAGAGTAAATCAGTTTGTCAGGAGCATTATCTAAAACAAAATCAACATTAGATTCATTGATGAAATGCCCGTTTGTGCTGATCGATATGTAAACATTATTCTTTTGAGCATAGCTGATCATCAGTGGCAGATGTTTGTTAATAAACGGCTCTCCCTGAAAAAATAATTGAACATAAAATCCGGTTGATTTAATCTGGTCAATCCAGTTTTTAAAAGTTTCAATTTTCAATAGACCTAACGGGCGTGTTAGTGCGCCTAAGCCGGATGGACATTCAGGACATTTCAGGTTGCAGTGATTTGTTGGTTCAACCGAGTACGAAATGGGCATACCCCAAACGATAGGTTTTCTTACCATTCTCGAAACAATGAAAGATGAAATAATTTTGATTGAGTTTAGAAACCTTTTAAAGGTGAGATATTTAAATAAGTTTATTTCCAAGCTAATAATCAATTCTTTTGGCTGTTAAGATAGTGATTTTGATCAACTCATAAAACATTCGTGTAATGGGATCAGGCGGAGGTTGTCAACTGATATTCTTTTTTTTACTTTTGGAACAACAATTCAAATCCAGGATGCATAATGCTAATTAATTTTTCTGATATTCCGAATAATCAAAATTTATTTCTTGATTATCTGTACGAGTTTGAAAATGTATCTGAATTTTATAAATATGACTTCAGGGCGAAAGAAAATTATGGAAACATTTTTAAAAAGATAATTGAATCCAGGAAAAATAAAGATTTAAAACTTGCTTCAATATTAAAGAACCAATATTCCGATCTTCCCGACGCTTCGAAGAAAACTATTTCAAACATTGTTAATCTTGATGAAGAAAGAACTTTAGCAATCGTTACAGGTCAGCAGCTTGGTTTATTAGGCGGACCTCTTTACACTCTCTATAAAATCATTACAGCAATAAAACTTTCCAGGCAGCTTAAAGAAAGATTTGAAGAATACAATTTTGTCCCGGTATTCTGGCTTGAAGCTGATGATCATGATTTCAACGAAATAAGATGGATAAAAGTTTTGAGTAAACAGAATCAGATATCGGAAATAAACTATTTAAATGAAATTCCTGAAGAGGAAGCTAAAAAAAGTGTAGGCACTTTAAAACTTACAGGTGAAATCAATTCTTTTGTTGAAACCCTGAAAAACTCATTACGTGAAAGTGAATTTACAGAGGGATTATTCAGTAGAATTAGTGAAATTTATACAGCAGGAAAAACATTAAAGCAGGCATTCAGGGAATTAATTTTCTGGTTATTCGATGAATACGGTTTGGTTATTCTCGATCCTCAGGATGTAAATATTAAAAATTTGTTAACTCCCATTCTAACAACCGAGATAACAAACTTTAGAGAGCATACTCAGCAGCTTGTACTCCGGAGTGCAAAACTGGAAGAGATATATCACGCACAGGTAAAAATCAAACCGGTAAATTTATTCTATAGTACAGATGAAGGACGTTATTCGATCGAACCGGTTGATGACGTTTTCAGGTTGAAAAGGAAGAGAATACAATTCAGTAATGAAGAATTATTGAACGCAGTTAGGAATGAACCCGCCAGATTCAGTTCTAACGTCTTATTACGGCCTATTTGCCAGGATTACCTTCTTCCAACAGCTGTTTATATAGCGGGCCCTAGTGAAATAGCATACTTTGCCCAGTTGACACCCCTTTATGATTTTTTCAAAATCGAAACACCTGTAATTTATCCAAGAGCTTCCGTTACAATTATGGAAAACAGAATGCAGAATATACTTGAAAAATTTAATCTTAGTCTACAGGATATTTTTGTTAATTCTGAAACATTAAAGGATAATGTTATAAAATCGATTTCTGAAAATAATCTTGATGTAGCATTCGAAGAAGTTAGTAAACAGATCGAACTGACGATTGATAATCTTAAAACAAAATTGTTTGCTATTGATAAAACTATTTCTGATTCAAGTGACAGGTACAGAGAGAAAATTCTGTCATCGCTAGATGATTTGAAATCCAAAGCATTGCAGTCTCAAAAAAAGAAGCATGAAATAACTTTGAACCAGCTTGATAAACTTTCAGACTTACTTTATCCTTCTCAAAATCTCCAGGAACGTGAATTGAATTTTATTTATTTCGCAAATAAGTATGGTGATTCGTTCCTTAAGAAAATTTTTGATGAAATATCAATTAATTCTTTTGAACACCAGGTTATACAAATTTAGCTGACTAAATTTCTTTTTCGGGCTATATCCAACCGGGATTATTTTTGCTTAACCAAAATTTGCAAGCGTTTGCAATTGATAAATAAAATCCGGATTTGATATCTGAACGGATTCAAACCCTTCAACTTTACCTCCATTTGGAGCAAGCATAGATAGAACGGCAAACGCCATTGCTATTCTATGATCTCCAAAACTATTAAATAAAAATTCTTTTTTATTAAGTTCGCCTTCAAAAGCAAATCCATCAAAATACTCTTCCACTTCAAAGCCGGCAATTTGCAGATTATAACAAATAGATTTTATTCTATCTGATTCCTTTAGACGTAGTTCTTCACAATTTCTTATTTCAAACTTACCTTGTATTATCGCTGCCGCAACAGCCAGAATGGGTATCTCATCAATTATTGAAGGAATTATATCCCTATCAATCATCATATTTTGAAGTGGAACTGATCTAACAAGTACATCACCATAATTTTCATTATTACTCACTTGAGAATTAATTATTTCGATACTGCCGCCCATTTTTAGAAGGACATCTAAAAACTTTTTTCGAGAATTATTAAGAGAAACATTTTTTAATAGAAGTTCTGAGTTTTTAGACATTAAGGCTAAAACTATTAAATAGGCTGCAGAGGAAAGATCTCCGGGAATAAAATAATGTGTCGGTTGCGGATAATTTTTAACGGAAGATTTTGAAATTATTTTGTTCTCCCGATGAATTATTTCTAATCCGAGTAATCGTTCTGTATGATCCCTGGTAACAAACGATTCAATGACTGATGTTTCTGAATCACAATGTAGTCCTGCAATTAATACAGCACTTTTGATCTGGGCACTTGGGACTGATAGATTAAATTCAATCGAATGTATTTTATCTGAAGTTAGAATATCAATCGGAAGTGTACCTTTTTCTGAAGTATTAAGTTTACCACCCATTACTGATAATGGCTGTGCTAACCTTTTCATCGGTCGATTTGATAAAGATTGATCGCCAATTAATATGCTGTTAAAATTCTGGGTAACTAAAAGTCCGGCTAGTAATCTGGCAGTAGTTCCGGAGTTTCCGCAGTTTAATGGATGCGCAGGTTCGATGAATCCTTTAAAACCTACACCATTAACTTCAATAAAATTTTTGCTGGCTTTAAAAGTAACGCCTATTTCCTGAAGGCACTTCAAAGTTGATTGTACATCTGATCCTTTCGAAATATTTTCGATAGTCGATATACCATTTCCCATAGCGGAAAAAATTAATGCTCTGTGTGATATGGACTTGTCACCAGGAAGTGAAATTTCTCCGTGAACTCTTTTGATTGGTTGAAAATACTGGATCATACCATTACTTCCTTAACCAGATATCAATAATATCTTGAAGATTATTTTCATCAAGATCTTTAGAAGGATACATTTGAGAAACCAATCGCTGTCTAACTGCTTCGTATACAGAGATGGCAGCAGCAACAGATACATTTAAACTCTGTACCATACCAAACATTGGTATCCGGAATTTAAAATCAGCAAGTGCGGCACCTTCATCTGAAACACCACGATGTTCATTACCAAATACAAATGCTGTTTTACTAGTTAAGTCAAGGTCAAACAAACTTATAGATTTATCTGATATTGAAGAAGCAACAATTGCAAATCCATTTTTTTTTAATTCTGAATAGCAATTCTCAACAGACTTATATTTTACTTTTTCAATCCACTTATATGCAGATGCCGAGGATTTCTTTCCGATTTTAGGAAATTTTTCATAATTATAGATTAGTGATATATCAGGTATTCCAGCCGCATCACAGCTCCTGAAGATGGCGCTCACATTATGAGGGTCGTGAATATTTTCCAGTACTACATGAAGGGAATGCTGTCTGTTCCTGACAACATTAATTATTTTATTAGATCTTTTTTCTGATCTCACAGTGAGGTTTTATCAATAACTAATTTGTAGATTATTTTATTGCCTTCAATTCTCGCTTTATCCAATTTAAATAATTTTGGTTCAATCATTAAAAAATAGGATACTCTTTCGACTATATTTTTAATCGCTTCCTCTTCAGTATGCGCCCAGGAATCACAATCCTGCAGGGAGGGAACATCTGCATTAAAACCATCATTCGTTTTTTCGATAATTAAATCCAGGATCATATTTCAGTATTCCGAATCAGAACCAGAGTTTTCAATAATTTTTAACCCGGAACTGGTACCCAGTCGTGAAGCGCCATTCTGTATCATTAATACTGCATCATTATAATTTCTTACACCGCCGGAAGCCTTAACTTTTAATTTATTTCCAACTATAAATTTCATTAATGCAACATCATATATATTTGCTCCGCTTTTACTGAATCCTGTTGAGGTTTTCACATAATCGGCATTACTCCCTGATGACAGCAAACATGAGAGTACTTTTTCTTCATCTGATAACAATGCAGTTTCAATTATAACCTTAAGTATTGCATTATTTGCATGACATAATTCTGCAATTGCAGTAATTTCAGTCGTAATGTAATTTTGTTCACGATCTTTTATCCTGCCGATATTAATTACCATATCAATTTCCTGTGCACCGGATTTTAAAGCAAGCTCTGTCTCATCAATTTTAATAGATGTTTCATTTGCACCCAGGGGAAATCCGATAACCGTACAAACCTTAACAGTACTTCCAAACAATTCCTTACTGCATAATTCAACATTACAAGGATTAATGCAAACTGAAGCAAATCCGGCTTTTCTGGATTCATTACATAAATTGATTAATTCTTTATTTGTTGCATCAGCTTTAAGTAAGGTATGATCGATATAGCCAGCCAGTTCTTTTGCCGTGTAGTTTCGAGTATGAATTTGTGTGTCTGGTAAATCAGAATTTTTAAATTCATTTAGTTTGTTAATTACAACATCAGTAGTGAACATAAATTTGCCAAATCCTTAAGCTAATTAGTAAACAATTCAAAAGCCTTATAAGTATTGCTCAATAGCATAGCGATGGTCATTAATCCTACTCCGCCCGGAACAGGTGTAATGTATGAAGCTTTTTTGGAAACTGAATCAAAATCCACATCACCTGTTATTCTATAACCTCTGGATTTTGACGGATCGTTAATCCTATTGATTCCAACATCAATTACAACAACTCCATCTTTTACCATTTCACCATTTATAAAATTTGGTTTCCCTATCGCAGCTATTAAAATATCTGCCTGTTTTGTAAAATAGCTCAGATCCTTTGCAGCAGAATGACAAACCGTTACAACAGCATTAGCATATTTTTGCTTCTGGAGTAAAATGTTAGCTATTGGTTTACCAACAATATTACTTCTGCCTACAACAACCACATGCTTACCTTCAGTTGAAATGCTATATCTCTTAAGAAGCTCCTGTATACCAGCAGGAGTACATGAAGCAAAAGTATCCTTACCTATTACAAGATTACCAACACTTACCGGATGAAATCCATCAACATCTTTTTTTGGTGATATTCGTTCAATTACTTTGTTCTCATCAATATGTTCAGGCAGAGGTAATTGAACTAAAATTCCATGATAGTTTCTATCCACATTATATTTATCTATCAGCGATAATAAATCCGCTTCAGAAATAGCAGCAGATAATGTTTCCGTTTTAGTCAGCATACCGATTTCTTCACAAGCTTTTCCCTTATTAGTAACATAAATATTTGATGCCGGATCATCGCCAACAAGTATTGCAACTAATCCCGGAACATTTTTCCCTTCCTTAATTAGTTCAGATATTTTTTCTTTTAACTCATTTTTAATTTCAGAACTTATTTTTTTCCCGTCGATCAGAATCATTGTTAAACTTTCTTATATTGAAAATTGTATTTATCGGTTAAATATTTTTTTATTTTCCTGTTGTTTATAATCTCTGCTGCAAATGGATTGGAATTCTGCCAGCCGGTTTTACCTGTGCTGCGGAATCTTTCTAATCTCCTGATACAAATTTCACAAAAGATTGGATCAATATCAGTAGTAAAACACTTTCTTTTTAATTTCTCGCATGCGATTAGTGTTGTACCCGAATGTGCAAAAAAATCCAGTACAAGATCATTCTCAGAACTGCTCGCATTAATTATTCTTTCTAATGCTTTCAGTGGTTTCTGAGCATAACAGCCGTTAACATTTTCTTCCATTCTGTAGAATACCTGTTGAATGTCAATCCAAACATTCCCGGGTCTGATAAACCTGGATCTGCTGCGTTCAGAATTTTCAGTTATTTGCCCACCAACATTTTTGTAGTAACCTCTAAGCACTTTAGGAATATCGGTGTAAACCGTGTCTACATTAAAAACGGGAGCACCCTTTATGTAATAAAGCAGTTCCTGTCTGATTGACATCCAATTTGATCTAGTGCCATAACCGCGCTGATTACGCAAGGTTATAAAATTCCTCGAGTTAAAGCCAGAGCTTTTCATCATGATAATGAAATTCGCAAAAGGCTGTAAATGGTTTTTATAATCAGCTCCTAACCATATATAAATAGAACTATTTAAGTCCAATGAAATAAATGAATTACTAATCCATTTTTTAGACCATTCAATAAATATCTCCTCCTGTAATCTGTCGAACGCAATAAAATTATAAGGAGGATCATGCACTGCCAGAACTGCTTTTTCTGATCCCATTAGGCTCTTTATCTGTGATTCGGATGAAGAGTCGATACAGGCAATTTTATGCTCCCCCTCGGGATCACGCCAGGTTTCATTTGGTTTTAGGCGACAATAGGGAACTAAAAGTGCTCTTAATTCTTCATCAATATCTAATCTGGGTAAGGGAGACTTTTCCACTGGTTTAACTTTTTCGATCAAATTCCGGGAAAAATATTCGTTCGATTTCCATACATTTTCCTGACTCGGAATCTATAGTCAGATAAACACCGGCAAGATGTACATTATCTGTAGCTGTTTCGTATTTCTGTGGCGTCTGATAAAGAAATCTGTTAATTGCCGCAATGGTCTTCATTCCGATTACAGAATCATATGGTCCGGACATTCCCACATCTGTAATATACCCGGTACCGCCATCCAGAATTCGCTCGTCTGCTGTCTGAGTGTGGGTGTGAGTACCAATCAGGGCACTTATTTTTCCGTCAAGATAATGACCCAATGCCATTTTCTCAGCGGTTGCTTCGGCATGGAAATCAATCACAATAACTTTAGTTTCGCTTTTAATTCTTTGAAGGATCCAATCCGCAGTTCTGAATGGACAATCCAAAGGAGCCATAAACGTTCTGCCCTGTAAATTCAGCACCGCTACTTTTCCATTTTTAGTTGATGCAATATGGTAACCATTTCCATATGCACCTTTCGGATAGTTTAAAGGTCTGATAACTCTTGGTTCTGATTTAAGATAATCCTGCGATTGATGCTTATCCCATGTATGGTTTCCTCCGGTAATTACGTGTACACCAAGATCGAATAAAATCATTCCTTCCTTTGAGGTACAGCCTTTACCATCAGATACATTTTCACCGTTGGCAATTACTAAATCAGGTTTATATTTTTGTATTAATCCCGGCAGCCACGTCTGAACCAAATCAAGCCCTGGTTTGCCAATGATATCGCCTATGAATAGAATTTTGATTGAAGACATATTTTGTAATTTTTAATGTCAATATATCTAAATTGAATGTGAATTTAAAAGAAGTTTATAGTATTACACAGATTTTATAGTTAATATTTTATGTCTGCAGTAGTTCATACAGATAGTCTGCCGGAAGATGCTTCGTTTACAGTAGTTGATGTTGAAACAACAGGTTTGTCTTCAACACGAAACCGTATAATTGAAATAGGAATGGTCAGAATAGAGAAACTAAAGATTGTTTCTAAGTTTCATTCTTTAATAAATCCTAATGCTTACATCCCTCCTTTTATTACTCAGTTTACCGGGATTTCAAATGATGATGTTGAAGATGCCCCGGCATTTGAAGATTTGGTGGATGAAATTATTTCGTTTACCAGTGAATCAATTCTAACAGCCCACAATCTTCCGTTTGATTACTCGTTCCTTAAAAATGAATTACGACTTTGCGGATATGAGACACCATCTTATAAAACATTATGCACACTCAAACTATCAAGAAGAATATTTCCTTTTCTTAAGAGCAGATCGTTGGGGTCCGTTGCTATCCATCTTAAAATAAAAAATTCTGATGCCCACCGTGCGCTGTCTGATGCAGAGACAACATCAAGAATTTTAATCAAGCTTATCAAACAACTTAAAAAGGAAGGGAAAATATCATCATTACAAAACCTGCTGGATTATCAGAACAGCGCTAATACAAAACCATTATTAAGAATAAATCAGGATTTAGCAAGTGATGCCGGAGCTGTGCCGGATACCCCGGGTATATATTATTTTCTGAACAGGAAAAATGAAATTATCTATGTTGGAAAAGCGAAATCACTCCGGGAAAGAATGAAAGGTTATTTTTCGGTTTCAGCACAAAGAAAACCAAAAAAAATTATCAGACAAGCTGCCCGTTTAAAGGTAGAGTTAACTAATTCAGAACTTACAGCACTATTATTAGAAGCAGAACTGATAAAAAAAATAAGACCGAAGCATAACACTCAATTAAAATCATACGGAAATAAATATTTTTTAAGAATTAATAACACACATAATGTACCGGACCTGGAAATAACAGATTATTTTGACTTTGACGGAAATGATTATTTCGGATTGTTTACAACAAAGAAGAAAACCAGAATTTTATTTGATGTATTAGTAAAAACATTTGCTGTAAGGGAATGTGACGAAAAGGAATTTAAAAAAGGAAAGGGATGTTTCTTAAAAGATATTGAAAGATGTACCGCTCCCTGTCTAAATGACCCGGTCAATATGGTTAAGTATTCTGAAGAATTAAAACATGTTTATGAATTTCTCGGCGGAAAAAATCAAACCGCTTTGAATCGTTTATTGAACAAAATGAAGTTATATGCAGAACAGCAAAAGTATGAAAAAGCCGCTGAAGTAAAAGTTTTACTTGACTTGATTCTTGCGCAGGTCCATAAAAACTCATTGCTGGCAGAACCAATCAATACAGCAAAGGTGGTATTTGAAATTGATTCTGAATGGGGTAAAGATTACCTTTTAATGAATGAGGGTAAAATATTCGTGAAGAAATATCTTTTGGATAAAAAGGATAGATTCGATGAAGCAATAGACGATTATTTTAATAACACCATTCAAAATGAAATACAGCCAACAGACGAAGATCTGGAAAAAATGAAAATATCACTGAACTGGCTAATTAAAAACAGAAATAAAGTACGAGTATTCTATTTGCGTAATTATGCAAATAAGGATGCTCTTTATAGGGAATTATCAACTCACCCCGATTCACATACATCTGAATCCGAAATAATTTTTGAAATAAATGAATTGTTAAATCAATTCTAAAAAATATGGATAAAATATTTAACAATATTATAAGTGATAAAACATCCGGTTCTTCGGAGCTTCTTCAGAAGCTGGTTTACTATTTTTATAGAAGAATTTCAGATGGTAAAGCAGTAAAGAAGGAAATTGAGACTGCCTTAAATAATCTGGAGCATTTCGCAGTAATTAAATATCATCTTAAAAAGTTGGAATTACTTATGAGTAAAGAGAATAAGCAATCTATCCTCTCTTACTTGTCATCCGTCATCGAAAATGAAGCAGATATTTATCAGAAAATATTTACTGCCATTCCTTTACAAATTAAAAATAATAAAAAAATATTTACACTTTCAAACAGCAAAACTGTTTATGAGGTATTGAAATTTTGGCATCAGTATAATAAAAATATTTTAATCACTATTGCTGAATCTCAGCCTGAATGTGAGGGTAAATTATTATTCAATAAACTTAAAAAGATAGACGTAAAAACTGAACTTGTTCATGATAACGCAATAAGTAAACATATTGAAAAATCAGACCTACTTTTATTAGGTTGTGATATAATTATGAAGAACGGTGACATTATTAATAAAACCGGTAGTCGTGATGCTGCAATAATAGCTAAATATTTTAATAAACCTGTTGTTGTTGTTTCATCCAAATTAAAAAGAATAAGTATTCGGAAACCTTTAATTAAAGGAAGGAATGAATCTGAAAAGTTTTTATTTGAAAAAGTAGAAAATGAATTAATCTCCTTAATTGTTGCTGAATGATGTTCAAGGATTAAAGAATTACCGGATGCCTGCTCTTATAATTAAATCTTAAGGTAAGAAAGGTTGCAGAGAAAAAAAGACCAATTGATAACCCGATCCATACGCCCTCTACACCAAAATTGAAAATGAAACCAAACAGATATCCCGATGGAAGTCCGATAATCCAGTAAGCTATAAATGTTATTATTGTCGGACCTTTCACATCTGTTAATCCCCTTAAAATTCCAATACCGACTGCCTGAACCCCATCAGATATCTGGAAAAAAGCAGCAATAATTAATAAGACAGAAGCAATTTTGATGACATCATCATCATTAATGTAAAGTGTTGGAAGATATGTATTGAAAGAGATAAAAATAATACCTGCTATCAGCATAAATGATCCGCCTAATATTGATGCGATGAAACCGGCTCTTCTGATTTCTGAAATGTTTTGTTGACCAACAGCATTACCTACTCTTATACTACCAGCATGAGATATACCAATAGCAACCATGAAAGAAATAGAAGCAAGATTAATAGCTATCTGATGTGCCGCCTGTTCATTCGCTCCGATCCATCCTATCATAACAACAGCAAAAAC
>JAWOIK010000214.1:0-4757 GCA_046484705.1 Ignavibacteriaceae bacterium
GAATTATCTGAAGCAATAAATGCTGCAACAATTACACTGATAAAAGTAATAAGACAGTTTACCGGTCGGATAATCTTTAAATATTGAACCATAAGTTTAAGATGATTATAAAAAAGGCTGCTACAAAATAATTGAAGCAGCCGAGAAACAAAAAGAATTTTATTGATCAGAATTCATTTATAATTCCAAAATGTATTTTACCATCACTAAAGGAATCACCTTCTCCTAGAGCAAAACTAACTGCAAGAATACCAAGTCCGGTTTCCAGGCTCAGTCCTAATCCGTATCCTAATTTAAAATCCTCCTGCCTGGCAATTAATCGAGCAGGTTCTTCATTACGCAGATAGTAGCCGGTATCTAAAAAAATAAATGCGTAAGAACGCCTTGTTAGTAACGAGCGGAATTCAAAATTAGACCAGAAAATTCTTGACCCAAGAAATTGTTCCTCCCGGTAACCCCTCAGACTCATTGTTCCACCGAGTCTGAACAAATCGCTGTTTTCAAAATCGGAGCCGCGAAGTTCCTTACCAGTTAAACCTAAGGCTAGAACCTGGCGCTGGAAGATTTCGTAATAAATATTTATTCCAACTGTTATTCGCTGAAGATTAATATCTGTTTTAACTGCAGGTGATAAAAATTCTTTTGGCCCGTTTATTTTTTTCTGACTGAACGCATAAGCCGTATTAAAAATTAATCCTGCTGTGGGAGCAAATGGATCATCCCGCGTATCAATCCTGAAGCTAATTCCGCTGGTAAGCACTGATGAATTATAAACTGTAAAAACAGGTACTGTGCGTTCGGTTGGAATTACAGATTCCGTAGCAACAAAAACAGCAGCGGATATATCTTCTGTTGCAAGGTATTCAAGTCCGCCTTCAATTTTCCGATGAACATAAGTTGTATCCTGTTTTCTCTGATTCAGCAGTAGATTTATATTGAAAGGATATCCAAGCAGCCATGGTTCTAGATATTTTAATTCGAGATCCTGCGAATTACGATCGAACTGCTGCCAGCGTAATGCAGCGGCTCTTCCTGTTCCGAATAGGTTTCTTAAAGAAATGTTTACAAGCCCTGTTAAATATCCTTTTTCTTCGTTATTCCCCGGCGGAATATAACCGATTACGCCATCAAAATTATTTGTTTGCCTTTCTTTTACATTAATTAATAATACGCCTTCATTTTGTGAATTAAAATAATACTGTGGTATGTTTACCGGTTCAAAATATCTTAACCTGTTTAATCTTCTTGGGAATTCTTCAATCATCTGTTGTGAATACATTTCGCCCTGACTAATTCTTAATTCACGAAGAATCACATAGTCTTTAGTGGAAGTGTTACCCATAATTTCAACTTTTTCAATTTTACTTTCTGCACCTTTGTCAACCTTAAGATATACATCAGCAGAGTGGAGATCAGATACCGAATCAGTGGAAATATTAATTGATCTTATTATAACTTTTATAAAAGGATAACCTTTGTTTTCATATTCATTAAGAATGCTGTTTATCCGGAGCTCAATATCGTCCCTTATCAGAACCTGACCTTTTAAATAGTTTAGGGATTGTGTAAGATCAGATACTATGAGTGAATCCGACTCAACAAAATTAATTTCACTAATAATAGTCGGCTTACCTTCATTTACTGAGATTAAAATATTTGTCAAAGTTGAATCTTCAGAAATTTGATATGTTATTCCGTTGAAGTCAGGGTGATGGTATCCATATTGAACAAGATTGAATGCAATTCCTGATATTGCTGAATCGATTAACGAAAGATTAAATGGTTGTCCCTTCCGAATTCCGCTCCACCGCAAAATTTCCTCTGAAGAAAAAACTTTATTACCTGATATTTCAATTTTATCCGTTACCTGGGCAAAACAGTTTTGAACTATTAGAAAAGCGATTAGAAGATATTTAATGAGGTGAATCATCTATAATTTTTATCTTTTTTCCAACACTTTCAATTTCAACAGAATGACTTAATGACTTTGCTTCTTCAGAATTAACATTGCTAACTTCGAATGAAGTTGAATTTGTTGAAGCCAAAGCTGTGGCATATTTAAGTGAATTTTCAAATACAAGATTATGATGCCAGCCGTATATAATACCAGCCACAAAACTATCACCGCTTCCTGTTGAATCAATTGCATTAACTTCCGGGGGATAAATTTTATAATGATAATCAAAATTTGAAGCGTAAAACGGATCGCTTCCATCAGTCAGGTAAGATCTTTTAATTCCTTTGTTGTACAGATAATCCAGATAGGATATAATTTCCTGTTGATCATTCAACAAAACTTTTAAAGAGCTTTTTGTTTCATCATAGTTATTATGAATAATGGTTGGTGAAAGGTTTAAACATTTTTCCAGATTATTTCCATAAGTATCGCATATAGAAACTTTATCATACTTATTGGCAATTTCAATTCCGGCTGGAATTATATTCTCTGCGCCTTTTGGTGAACTTCCTGAAAAAACAACCATTTCACAATTTTCTATCATTTTATCGAGCCTCTTAATAAACTCCGCAGTTTCCCTTTCAGTTATTACAGGATCTTCTGAAAAATATGATGTGATTATATTTTCTTCTTCTTCGATAATTACAGGGGCAAATCTTGTTTCACTTTTAGTTTGAATATATGAAAATTCAAAATTTTCTTTTCGCAGAATATCCCTATAAACTTTGCCGTTATTTCCTCCGCTGAAAATAAGATTGTAGGAAGAAAGTCCTAATTGTTTAAGTTGTCTGCTTACATTAATTCCTTTTCCGCCGGGTTTAATTGATTGAGCAGAATTACGATTAACGGAGTCGCTGATTATTCTTTTAAAAGATAATCTTTTTTCAAGCAAAGGATTGAGAGTTATGATAAGTATCATATACGGTTATTGTTAAAATCACAAAAAGAAATGCTCAGGTTTCCGGAAAAATCATAATCTATAAAGTTCAGAAATTCAAAATCCAATTTTTGATTTGATTTATTTTACAATTCAATATTCAATACTTGAAGTTTGTTATCCTAACACTTTAATGTATTAAGGTCTGTATCTGAACAAATCCCCGGTAAGAGGAGTTGTCAATCTATAGTCGCCGAAACCAGTTTCATCTACAAATACAAATTGCCTGTTAATTGAATAATACTCCCAGACTTCATAGGGTTTTGAATAGTATTCAAACGGGTGCCGGTCAATATTGTTCGGAGCACCAAGTATAATAAATACCATTCCCCTGTCCGATTTCCAGCCTTCCCTGTAACTTGAAAAATTATCATTAGCATATTTTATTCGGCCGTAATATTCAGTAAACATTTCATTCTCATCATTATTCGGTGAAGGGTCTCTTGACTTCCAGAATTCCAGGAACCTCCTGAGCTTAGCATCCTGCGTTTCAGCATCCTGTATATGATTCATTTCATCGGGAGTGGCAATATAAACCATCTGTTCAACAGCCTGATCAATATTCACAATGTTTGCCGGCAGACCGAGCCATCTTGAGAAGAAAAGTTTATTGGCTGAATAGATTTCTTCCTTTTGTTCATTAAATGCTTTTACATTTAAAATATATGCTCCCAGATCAATACCAATGTCATTAAGTGTGCCGATAAAATAATTTTTACCTTCTGTAACTGTATGTTCTTCCGTCAGGCTGTCAATTTTTGTACGGTCAGATTTCAAAATACTGTATTCAACTGTTATTGTCTGCTCAGCAGAATCCAGCGAAAATATTTCATAATAACACTGAATTGAATTTTCTGTTCCGATAATATTTCTTGATATGTTGGGAATAACCTGGTTTGTTCCCTCAATCATTCGTGTGCCGGAAATAAGCATAATATCGCTTATGTTTATTGTTGAATCGAGATCCCTGACAACAAAATTATTTCCCGAAGTGAATTCCTTTCTTGAATCTTTATCTTCAATTAAAGTACGGATGAAATAATTACCAGGCTTCAGTTCAAAGAATCTTTGAGTAAGATTATAATTTTCCCGGGCTATGGTTTGGTTGAAGTCAATAACATTTATTGTTTCGTTCCAAGATTTTTCAACAATAAGTTTTTTCTGACTTGAATCGAATACTGAAACCGTTACTCCGTATTTTGCAGTAAAACCCTGGGGTGATTTTATGAACTGAATGGTTTTATATGGAAGTTGAATATAAATATCTACCCTTGTAATTCCATCCTTTTCAGAATAGTAATTGAGGAAGTCCTGAAAATACACAGGTTCTGATGAAAGAATAGTATTCTTGTCAATCTTATCTGTTTGAGAAAAAACAAGAGAAGAGAACAGAACTAATGACAAAATGATTAAATAGTTTTTCATTTTTTTCTCCGTTACTAATTTATTAACTCACCAAATAAATCGTATTCATCGTGATCTGTTATTTTGATATCGTAAAAATTGCCCGGCTGTAATTTAATTCCTTTTTTATTGATTAGCACTTCACCATCTACCTCCGGAGCATCCCTATATGATCGTCCAATATAGAAATCTCCTTCCACACCTTCAACCAATACTTTTAGTATTTTCCCTAGAAATGAAGCATTTTTTTCATATGAAATATCCTTCTGAATTTCCATCAATACATCTTTTCGTTCGGTAGTCCATGCAACAGATTCGACATGCAGCGGATGCAGGGCAAACATGGCTGCAATAAAAAAACTTCGCCATAAGAATCCTGTCATCTTATAAAACAGGAGCAGTAGTATTAAACTATTAAGAATATGTAAAAGGGTGTTGGTTAAATGATATCCTCCCGGA
>JAWOIK010000234.1:0-2623 GCA_046484705.1 Ignavibacteriaceae bacterium
TTCAAGTCTTAAGTAACCCATTATGGTTAATGTTTTGATCCTGCTGCCTGAAAGAATGAACAAAAGATCACCCGGTTTTGCACCGAGTTCATCAACAAGATTTTTCTTTTCATCATCATTAAAGAACTTTGCAACGGGAGCTTCGAGGTCACCTCCGTCTTTTACTCGCATCCATATTAATCCTTTAGCACCGAATTTCTTTACAAAATCTGTAAGCACATCTAACTGGTTACGTGTATAATCTCCGCAGCCGGGAGCTAATAGTCCGGTAACAGTTCCACCTTCATCAACGGCTTCCTTAAATACTTTAAATTCTGAATTGTGAAAAACTTCATTAAGTGTTTTCATTTCCAGGTTGAAACGAAGATCGGGTTTATCGCTTCCGTATTTTTCCATTGCATCTTCAAATGAAAGTCTTGGTATGGGAAGCTGAAGTTCCTTATTCCATACTTCCTTGAATAGAACTTTCATCAATCCTTCCATCATCATAAAAATATCTTCAACATCTACGAATGACATTTCAACATCTATCTGTGTAAATTCCGGCTGACGGTCGGCTCTTAAGTCTTCATCACGGAAGCATTTTACGATCTGAAAATAACGGTCCATTCCCGACACCATTAATAACTGTTTGTATTGCTGCGGTGATTGGGGTAAAGCATAGAACTTTCCTTTGTGAAGTCTGCTTGGCACAAGATAATCCCTTGCACCTTCAGGAGTGGATTTCATCAGCACAGGAGTTTCAACTTCAACAAAACTATTCTCATCAAAATATTTTCTTACAAGCTGATACATTTTATGCCTGAGCAGAATGTTCTTCTGCATTGCAGGTCTTCTTAAATCAAGGTACCTGTACTTGAGACGAAGATCTTCGTGAGTGTCAATTTCATCTTTAATCAGGAACGGCGGAGTTTCAGCTTCGTTAAGTATAACCAGTTTATCAACCATTACATCCACGTTGCCGGTTACCAGTTCAGGATTTTCTGTTCCATCCGGTCTTTTTCTAACCGTACCTTCAACAGAAAGGACAAATTCACTTCTTAAATCTTTCGCTTCAATGTGTGCATCGTGATTATAATTGGGTTCGAAAACAACCTGGGTTATTCCGTATCTGTCGCGTAATTCAATAAAAATTACTCCGCCAAGATCCCTGCGTCTGTCAACCCAGCCGTTTAATACTACTTTTTCGCCAATGTTGATTTCTCTTAACTCACCGCAAGTATGCGTACGTCTCGTAAACTGCATTATAATAAATGTAACTCCTTTTTGATTTCAGGGCGTAAAGATAAATATTTGAGTAAGTGCAAACAACCGGTATGTAAGATCAGCTCAGAAGTATTTATGGAAGCAGAGAGGAAATCATTGTGGTTCCATATTTTCTGTTTTTTAAAATCTTTTTTAACTTTGGTTTCCAATAATATCCACAAACATTTCTTAGATTAAGAAAATTATTTCTGATGATGCATTAACAACCATATTACTTTAACAAATTTTATAAACTTTGCAAGACAAACATCAAATATTAAAAACCATTTTCGGATATGATTCTTTCAGACCACTTCAGGAGGAAATAATTAATAATATCCTGTCAAAAAAAGATTCGCTTGTTATTATGCCAACGGGCGGAGGAAAATCCCTTTGCTACCAGATTCCCGCATTAATCTTTAATGGTTTAACAATTGTTATCTCCCCGCTGATTTCGCTTATGAAAGACCAGGTTGAACAGCTTAAACAGCTTGGAGTTAATACTGCACTACTAAACAGCTCACTTTCAACAAATGAGTATAACCGGAATTATGAAAGTGTAATGAATAAACATGCAAAACTGCTTTACATTGCTCCGGAATCATTACAGAAACCGGAAATTTCCGGTCTGCTCAAAAAAGTTCATGTTGATTGTATAACCGTTGATGAAGCTCATTGTATTTCTGAATGGGGACATGATTTCAGAAAAGATTACCGGCAGCTTGGTAATTTCAGGAACAGTTTTCCGGATGCGGTTTGTATTGGATTAACTGCAACTGCAACCCCAAGAGTTCAGGATGATATTATTAAGAATCTGAAGATGACTAAGCATAAAAAATTTATTGCAAGCTTTAACCGTGAGAATTTATTTCTTCAGATTATTCCTAAAAGAAATCCCTTTCAGCAGACGGTTGCTTTCCTCAATGAACATAAGAATCAGTCCGGGATTATATATTGTTTTTCAAGGAAACAGGTAGATGATCTTAACTTCAACTTATCCGAACTAGGTTTTTCAACAAAGCCATATCATGCCGGATTATCTGATGAAGAAAGAAATACGAACCAGGATCTTTTTATAAAAGATGAGGTGCAGATAATTATCGCAACTATAGCATTCGGTATGGGAATAAATAAATCCAATGTTCGGTTTGTGCTGCATTATGATCTGCCGAAAAACATTGAATCATATTACCAGGAAATCGGCAGATCGGGTCGTGATGGTGTTCGTGCAGACTGCCTTTTACTCTTTGGATATGGTGATATTTCAAAAATAAATTATTTCATCGATCAGAAAGAAGATCCGGTTGAGAGACGATCTGCGGAAATGCATCTTCAGGCAATGGTGAGTTACGCCGAAACCGAAGTATGCCGCAGACGA
>JAWOIK010000241.1:0-3161 GCA_046484705.1 Ignavibacteriaceae bacterium
GCTCATCGGACGGTTTCGGTATTGCAAATACCAAACACCGGTTAAGCTTGTTGTTCGGAGAAGACGCCCGCTTCTCAATAAAAAATGAAAATGAATCAACCGTACTTTGTGAAATAATAATTCCTATAGGAGGAATAAAAAGATGAAAGCTTTAATTGTTGACGACGAAAGATTAGGCCGTACAGAGTTAAGAAGATTATTAACTCCTTTTTCTGAAATAGAAATTGTCGGCGAGGCAACGAATGCCGAGGAAGCAAAAGCTAAAATTGATGATCTTAATCCGGATCTCGTTTTTCTTGATATTCAGATGCCGGGTAAACCCGGTTTTGAATTACTTGAAGACCTCGATAGTGTTCCAAAAATTGTTTTCACTACAGCATACGATGAATTTGCACTAAAAGCTTTTGAATATAACGCACTTGATTATTTACTGAAACCAATTGAACCGAAAAGACTTGAAGAAACAATCCGGAAATTAGTTCAGCCGAAAATTCCGGAACCAGTAAGACAAACCGGTGTTCAGACTTTAACGGATCAGGACCAGGTTTTTGTTAAAGATGGTGAACGTTGCTGGTTCGTCAAACTTGAAAGAGTCCGGTACTTTGAATCCGAAGGTAATTATGTACGATTATTTTTTGATGAGTTTAAACCTCTGATACTAAGAACTTTAAATTATCTTGATGAGCGTCTTGATAGTAAAACCTTTTTCCGTGCAAACCGAAAACATATAATCAACTTAAAGTGGGTTGAATCAATTGAACCATGGCTTAACGGCGGATTGCTTGTTAAACTCAAGGGCGGTGGAAAAATTGAAGTTTCGAGAAGACAGGCGGTGAAGTTTAAAGAGATGCTGAGTCTTTAATTCATTTTGTCTTTAATCATTATTCTCCCCCTTAGGGCCTGCCTGTCCGGTAGGCAGGGGAGACAAAGAGGGAGCTTTTCGATTTAATTTAAAAACTCCCACGCCAATCCAAACCGAATTGAGGTGCCTGGCATTGGATAATATGGTGTTATGTAATATTCTCTATCCAGAATATTCTCGATGGTAAAATAAATTATAGCTGCTTTTCTTATTTCACCTGAAAGGATAAAATCAAGTCTATAGGATGGATCAACAATAAGCAGTCCGTATTGATCAGTTATATGATTTATCTCGCCTGTGTAAGTAAAATTCAATCCGGTTTTTAGATTAAGATTATCCTCAAACAGATTGCCCCTAAAATATAAACCCCCGCTAAAACTGTAATCTGGGACGCTATTTAGTTCACCCTTATTTGCAAAGTAAGACGATGAAGATGTTTCAAACTGCAGGTACCAATATCTTAGATTAGCTGATAATGCAATACCATTAAAATTAAAATTTGCGACCCTTCCATCAAATTCCTGGAGGCTTTGAATATAAAAATTTGAATTATCTCGTTTGAAGTATTTTAAATCAGAAAATATGTTTTCTGTTTTATAAGTAATTCCCATTTCAAATGATTTTGTCTTATCATCTTCTAAATAAGTTTTATCAAAAAGTGAATAACCTACATACAATGACAGATTATTAATGGGTTTATAGATCAAATCGGCTCCAAATCCTGAGGAGACGGAATTGTTGTTGGACTCTACACTTTTAAAAGATGAATTGCTGCTTTTATAAAAAACCGATGGAACAAAATTATCAATTATATTTATAGATGCTGATCCTGAGAATGAGTACAAATTCAGAAAGTTTTTTGAATAACTTTGTATGAAATATGAATCGCTTCTGAATTTAATCCAGTTTTCGAACATATTTCTCTCATAATCACCTTTAATATAAATCGAAAGAGGAGAAAACGTAATGTGTTGATTCAGGTTAACTCCAATAGTTGAGTTATCTAATTCTGCGTAAGAGTTATTCTCTATCTTCATCTCCTTGAATGATTGATATAAAATAAATTCAGTTCTCGAATTTTCACTCTGGACAGAAGTTAAGCGTAAGGATGAAAAATGAATAAGATCATCTGTTTTTTTGAACGGTGAGTAAACAGGAGCAAAGTCCGGTTCGTAAAGTAATTCTTCCAGAGATGAACCAAGAGAAACAATGCTGTCTCTGTTTACACCCTCCCACAAACCAATTGTTCTGGTTACATAATTATAGGATGCGGTTAAATGAAAATTATTGTTGAAGAAATACTTCGCTTTCACCTTTGCCTGCCATGTTGAAAAAGCCGTGTTCGCGTATGAGCTGTCGTACTTTCTGTTCGTAACATCAAATGAAAATTGAAAGTTCTTGGTGAAGAAAGCATTAAAACTGCCGTCAACCATTGCCTCTCCGTAAGGTCCCTGGTAATATTTTATTCTTGAATACGGTTGTGCCGGAATGAAATCTCTGGTGATAAAATTTACTGTAACAGGATTATTAAACGGACTGTGTAAAAAACCTCTTGGTGAGGGAAGGATTTCAATTGTTTCTATATCCTCGCTTTGTACAAGATTCAAATCCAGTAAGTTAAGCCTCCTGTCGTTTATTAATATACCATCCTGCAGGTAGCTTATCCCGTTGAAGCCGACTCCATAAATCATTGTTTCATTTGCTTGCCCGGGTGTCCCCAGGTTTCTGATAAAATTAAATTGAAATGGTTCGATGAGATCACCAGTATACCGGTAATCATTTCTTAAGAATAATTTTCTTTCTATCACAAAACTGTTTTCATAAAGCTTATCAGGAAAAATAATTGAAGTATCATATACAAATTCAGAATCCTTTACTACCAGAGTGTCATCAACTGCCAGTGTATCACTAATAAACATGGTGGCCGTTAAAGGCGTTTTTCGCCGGGATTGAAAAAGATCTTGTTCTCATAAACCATTAAAACCGGGAAAAGGTACATTAGCAGCATATCAGCTTGTTCGAAAAATCAGTAAATCAATCGATAGTGATGTGGTCCTGTATGTTGAAATTAAAAAGGTATCTGAACTAATTAAAGAAAAGAAATTTTTAAATACTATTCAAAGGAAAGTGAATCTTTTATAAACAATCTTATTCTTTCTCTTCCTCATACTCTTAATCTTTACTAAATTTCACCACTAAATTTATCTTCTTATTTCGGAGGAACAATGTCAATTTTGCTCGATGGCTCAAATCTCACAATAGAAAAACTTGTAGCAATAGCCCGTCATAAAGAAAAAGT
>JAWOIK010000278.1:0-4122 GCA_046484705.1 Ignavibacteriaceae bacterium
GTTTATCTTGAAGATACAGATGATGAAAATGGTGAGAACGTATTTACCGATATACTTCCTCCGATGAAGGTGGGACAATCTCTTCAAATGAAAGAAATAACCGCAACTGAAAGATTCACACGTCCATCGCCAAGGTATACTGAGGCAAGTCTTGTTAAAAAACTTGAGGAACTTGGAATAGGCAGACCCTCTACTTATGCTCCAACAATAAGTACAATTCAGAAACGCGGGTATGTTCACAAAGAAGAGCGTCCGGGAACGGAAAGAGAATACAGACTGCTTACGCTTGTTCCTTCAGGTGAAATCAAAAAAGAAAAACGTACTGAAAGAACCGGTGTTGATAAAGGAAAACTTTTTCCTAACGATATTGCTATGCTTGTAAACGATTTTTTGATGCTGAACTTTCCCAAGATACTTGATTTCCAGTTCACCGCTCACGTTGAGGAAGAGCTTGATGATATTGCACTTGGTAAAATGAATTATCATGAAATGCTGGATGAATTTTATCATCCCTTCCATAAAAATGTTGAAGATACTATTGAGAAAAGTGAAAGAGTTTCAGGTGAAAGAATACTTGGAACCGATCCTAAAACCGGAAAACAAATATCTGTTAGAATGGCAAGGTTTGGACCTGTTGCCCAGCTAACCGATTTAAATGATCCTGAATCGAAACCTGAATATGCAGGAATAAGAAAAGACCAGAAGCTTGAACACATTACAATTGAAGAAGCTTTGGAATTGTTTAAATTACCCAGGACACTTGGAGAATTTGAGGAAGCCGAAGTTACTGCTGCAATCGGAAGGTTTGGACCGTATGTAAAACATAATAGTAAATTTTATTCTTTGAAAAAGGAATTTGATCCTCATACTGTTTCACTTGAAGATGCAATTGAAGTTATTAAAGCAAAACGAATTTCTGATGATGAAAAAACAATAAAAATATTTGATGAGAATCCGGAATATCAGATCCTTAACGGAAGGTGGGGACCATATCTGAAAGCAGGAAGGAAAAACATAAGGATTCCGAAAGATAAGGAACCGGCTTCACTTACTTACGAAGATGTACTCGCATTAATAAATGGAACCGAGTCTGTATCTGTAAAAGCGAAAGCTGATTCAAAATCAAGAGTTAAGCCTGAAGCAAAAGCAAAAAAGAAATCAGTCTCGAAAAAGAAAACAGCAGCAAAAACTAAAACTATAAGGAAGTCGAAAAAGAAATCTGAGTGATGATTAGTTTAATTGAATACATATCTTTTGTACTAACTTATATTACCTGGAATGTAAGCAGTGAGATTGCAAACATCGGTCCGTTGTCACTGAGATGGTATGGACTTTTATTCGCACTTGCGTTTGTTTTCGGCTTTATAATTTTAACCCGCGTTTACAAACTTGAAAAAAAACCTCAGACGGACTTAGAGCAGCTATCTATCTATGTAATTTTGGGTACGGTAATCGGTGCAAGACTTGGCCATTGTTTATTTTATGATCCGGCATATTATTTATCCAATCCGTTTGAAATGTTAAAAGTATGGGAAGGCGGACTTGCAAGTCATGGTGCAGCGATAGGAATTCTTACCGCACTTTATCTGTTTTCAAGAAAGAAAAAAGATCAGGGCATGCTGTGGACACTGGACAGGTTGGTAATTGTTGTAGCTCTCGGAGGTGCTTTAATACGACTGGGCAATCTTTTTAACTCAGAAATAATCGGAATGCAGACAGATGTTCCCTGGGCGTTTATCTTTACAAGTGTTGATGATATTCCGCGTCATCCGGCACAATTGTATGAATCAATTGCTTACTTTATATCTTTTGGCATTCTTTATTTTATCTATATGAAAAAGCGGGAAACACTTAAAACAGGTTTTCTGTTTGGACTGTTTTTAATTTTCATTTTCGGATTCAGATTTTTTGTTGAGTTCATAAAAGAAGATCAATCTGCTTTTGAAGCAGGAATGCTATTGAATATGGGTCAGATTCTAAGTATTCCCTTTGTGCTGATGGGTATATATTATCTTTTAAGAAAACCAAAAATACAACAGAATAAATCGAAAAAGCATAAAAAAAGTTCATAGAAATTCTGCCAATCGATTTAATCAATCCTGAACGTGAATACATTGCTGCATAAAAGCATGGTTTTATGAAACTATTTTCTCACATAATTATCATTTCATTAATCTTCTTATTTGGATGTGCTGTTGAAAAACAGAAATCACAAATTGTAACAACCATATATCCTTTCAAAGCAATCATTCAGGAAATTGTTGGAGATAAGTTCGAAGTAAAATCGGTTCTTCCTTCAGGTGCTGATCCTCATACTTACGAAATGCTTCCTTCTGATTTTAAAACAATTCAAAATTCTGCGGCATTCTTTTATGGTTCCGAAGCACTTGACGGCTGGGCTGCCCGAATTGATGTAGGGAATAAAATCGAAATGTTAAAACTTGTTCCCGAAGCGTTTTTGATTGAAATAAAAATTCATAATTATTTTGATGACGATCATCATCATGGAGGTGATGAAGAATCGTTGGGAATTGATCCCCATTTCTGGGTTGATCCCATCACGGTAAATTCAATGCTCACCAATCTTTTGGATGAATTGGTAAAAATAGATCCGAATAATGCGGAATATTATAAAAACAATGCTGATAAATTTTCAATTACACTTTCTGAACTTCATGAAAAGTTAAAAGAAGAAACTGCCGATATTAAATTCAGAAATGTTTTTACTGCACATCCTTTTTACAGCTATTTTTTTGAGCGGTATAATTTTTTTGTTGCAGGCTCAATTGAAATAGCACCCGGATATCATTCAACACCTAAAGATATTAAACAGTTGATGGAACTTGTCAAAAAGCAAAATGTTAAAGCAATTTTTACACATAAGCAGCATAATGACAAACCGGCAAAAGTATTGGCTGAATCAACAGGCATAAAGGAATTAGAGTTAGATCCAATCGGTGGAGTGCCAGGTATGATGACGTATGAAGAAATTATTTTGCATAATTTAGATATCCTAAAAAAAGCTCTTAAATGAATTCTGCCATAGAAATAAAAAATCTCTCTTTCAATTACGGCGATATAAAAGTTCTTGAGAACATAAACCTTTCTATTCCCGATAATTCTTTTGTTTCTATTGTCGGTCCGAATGGTGCAGGTAAATCCACACTAATGAAGATACTCTTAGGACTAATCAAATTTAATAAAGGTGAAGTATCAATATTTGGTAAAACTCCTGATGAAGCTGATCCATCTTTAATCGGTTATGTTCCACAGATAAAAACAATGGATAGAAACTTTCCAGCTCTTGCAATTGAACTTGTTACATCGGGACTAACAAGACGCTGGCCGTGGAGTGTAACAGGAAATGAAAGAGAAAAATCTTTAGAAGCATTGGCACTGGTTAAATCGGAGAATCTTGCTGAAAGAACGTTATCGGAATTGTCGGGCGGTGAACTGCAGAGAGTTTGTCTTGCAAGAAGCATTGTTCGCTCTCCCAAACTTGTTGTGCTTGACGAACCAGCAACAGGCATTGATGCAATAGGTGAAGCAGACCTATATAATCTGCTGGAATCATACCAGGAAAAATCAAAAGCAACGATTTTAATGATCACGCACGACTGGCATGTTGCACATCATCATTCGGATTTTGTTTTATTGCTGAACAGAAAACAGGTCAGTTTTGGTATTCCGAAAGAAGCACTAAGCGAGAATAATTTACGAATCGCGTTTGGACATATTGGTCACGAACATGGAATCAGAATGAATGATTGATTGATTGGATGAATGAATGATTGATTAAATGGAAATTATAAACCAGACCATTCAACCATTCATCCAATCTGATATGGCTTTTGAAAAATACATTGGCAAATAGATTTTTATAAAATTCAACAATTGTTTAAGAGTTTCTTTGTTTGAAATACTTTCACTTCCGTTTATGCAGCGCGCACTTATTGCGGGAATTCTGGTCGGATTCCTTGCAAGTTATTACGGTGTATTTATAGTTCAACGCGGGCTTGGATTTTTAGGAAGCGGACTTGCTCACGCCGCATTCGGAGGTGTAGCTTTAGGCATTCTTCTCGAAACTGAACCTATCTGGGTAGCTGTCCCTTTCACCATTCT
>JAWOIK010000353.1:0-20409 GCA_046484705.1 Ignavibacteriaceae bacterium
TGCCAACTCCAAATATTTTTGCAGGTGAACATAGTTTCCATTCACAAGTTGAATGGGTTGCTGTTCAGGATATGCATGATGCAGTTAAGTTGATTGTTGAAATTTCTAAGGTTTGGGAGGAAAAAGCTTAGATTCGCCAATTGTGTGTTGTTTGTTGTCTGTTGAATGCCCTTACGGCAGGCGGGGTTAGGAGTAATTTTGAATTCATAACATGGAGGTAATATGAAAACAAAGTTTGAAAACCTTGAAATCTTCATTCTTGCTGAAAAGTTAGCAGACGAGATTTGGGAAATGGTAATCAAATGGGAAACTTTTTCTAAGAATACAGTAGGTAAGCAACTTGTTGATGCTGCTGATGGGGTAGGTTCAGGTAAAGGCAGTTATGTTGATTTTCGAAGATATATAAAAATTTCTCGAGGTAGTTTGTATGAAACAAAATATTGGCTAAGAAGAGCACATAAAAGAAAGCTAATAAACGAAATACAAACAAGTAAAATTAAACCTATAATGGATGAACTGCTTCCCAAATTAAATGGCTTTAAAAAATATCTGGATAATCAGATAGATAATAAAAAGCAATTGAAATAATGACCGAACCAAACAACAAACAACAGACGACAAACAACAAACCAGAACTAATGGCTCCTGCCGGTGATTGGACAATGCTTCGTGCAGCAGTTCAATCCGGTGCCGATGCTGTTTATTTTGGTTTGGATAAATTGAATATGCGGGCTAAAGCAGCAAACTTTACTGTTGATCAGTTAGGTGAAGTTGTTGCTTTCTGTAAAGAGAATAATGTTAAAACTTATCTCACTCTTAACACAATAGTATTCGAAGAAGAATTATCAGAAGTTGAGGTGATTATCAATTCAGCAAAACAAAGCGGAGTGGATAGGATTATCTGCTCCGATCTTGCTGTTGCCGATATATGTTCTAAATATAATTTTCCCTTCTGTATTTCAACTCAAAGTTCCATTTCAAATTCACTGGCTGCGGAAGTTTATAAAAGACTTGGTGCAGTCAGAATAGTTCTTGCCCGGGAATGTTCTCTTGATGAAATAAAAAAAATAAGATCAAAAACAGATCTTGAAATTGAGGCTTTTGTTCATGGCGCAATATGTATTGCTGTCAGCGGCAGATGTTTTATGAGCCATCATTTGTTTGGATTAAGTGCTAACCGGGGTGAGTGTATTCAGCCGTGCAGACGTGAGTATGAGGTTTATGATACAGCCGCTAAAAAATCTATGCTAATCGGAGAAGATTATGTTCTGTCTCCCAAAGATCTCTGTACAATTGAATTTATTGATCAGCTTATTGAAGCCGGCATTGATTCCTTTAAAATTGAAGGAAGAAAACGTGCTCCTGAATACGTTGCTAAAACGGTTTCTGTTTACCGAAATGCAATAGACCTTTATTTTGAAAATCAATTGACTAAAGAAAAGAAAAAAGAATTCCTTAACGAATTAGATACAGTTTACAATCGTGGCTTTTCTACAGGGTTTTATTTTGGTAAACCTTCTTCAGAAGAATATGCCGGTGTTAACGGAAGTAAAGCCGCAACCCGGAAACGTTATATAGGGAAGGTGTTAAACTACTATAAAGAAGCAGGTGTAGTACATTTTTTTATGGAATCCGGTGAACTTAACGGCGGTGATAAAATTCTTGTTATGGGAGAAACAACAGGGGTTGTAGAAATCCTGCTTAAAGAATTTTATGTGAATGATCATCTTTCTGAACATGCTTCAAAAGGTGATGAATTAACTTTCAAATCTTCTGCATTGATAAGACGAAATGATAAGGTTTACAAGGTTGAAAACGTAAAAGATACCTGAGTTCTGTTCACGAATTGAGACTGATGTACAATCATTCAAATAAACTCACTATATTATAAACACCATATATTGTTTTTACGAATAAGATAGAATGTCACTTTTAGAAATCATTTTATATTTATCCGGAGGGATATTAATGCTGTATGCTGGTGCAGAAGGACTTGTCCGGGGTAGTTCTTCACTGGCACTCAGGGTTGGAATTGCACCTTTGGTTGTCGGTTTAATTGTTGTTTCTTTGGGAACCAGCAGTCCGGAATTAGTTGTTAGTTTAAAAGCTGCACTAGAAGGAAACGGTAATATTTCACTCGGTAATGTTGTCGGGTCGAACATCGCGAACATAGCACTAATACTTGGAGTTGCGGCAATAATAAGACCAATGAAAGTTCTGGCGCAGGTTGTAAAGCGTGAAATTCCAATTATGATTTTTGTTAGTCTTATACTTGTTCTCTTCCTTATTGATCATCAGATAAGTTTTATTGAAGGAATTGTCTTTTCTATAGGAATAGTTGTTTATTCATTTATTAGTGTATATCTGGCTAAAAAAGAAAACAACAAGTTAATTGAAGAAGAATTTGTGGAAGGTATATCTAAAAAACCTTTAAATAAATGGCTGGCAATAGTTTTTATAATTGCCGGGCTAAGCTTATTAATTTTCGGAGCAAATCTTTTTCTTGAGGCCGCAGTTGAAATAGCAAAAATATTCGGACTGAGTCAGGCAGTTATTGGCTTGACTATAATTGCTATTGGAACAAGTCTTCCTGAACTTGTAACATCTGCTGTTGCATCATTTAAAAATGAAGCTGATATAGCTATAGGCAATGCAGTTGGTTCTAACATATTTAATATTTTTCTGATACTTGGAATAACGGCTATTGTTATACCAATTAATGCAGAAGAAATATCAGGAGTTGATATAATTGTTATGTTAATTACCGCTGTTATTATTCTTCCATTAAGCTGGACCGGTTTTGTACTTAAGCGGTGGGAAGGAGTGTTGCTGCTTACCGGATATTTAGTTTATCTCTATTATCTAATTCCCAAATAACAAAACACATACTTCAGATCATTTTTGTTAAGCACTCTTAAAATCCTTATTTTTAGCCTCGTTTAAGCAATTTATATTTATTTCAAGGTAGAATTAACTCTATGCGATTAAGCAAATATTTTGTTCCTACATTAAAGGAAGTTCCTAATGAAGCAGTTGTACCCAGTCACATTCTGATGTTAAGATCGGGTATGATTAGAATGGTTGGAGCCGGAATTTATTCTTTCCTGCCGCTTGGTTACAGAGTTGTAAGAAAAGTATCTGAAATTATTCGTGAAGAAATGGATGATATAGGCGGACAGGAGTTTCAGCTTCCCGCCTTAAATCCAAAAGAAATTTGGGAAGAAACAAATCGTGTTGAAGCATTTGGCGACACAATGTTTCACTTAAAAAACCGTGAGTATGTTTTAGCTCCAACTCACGAAGAGATAATGACATTCCACGCACGTAATGTTGTTAAGTCCTATAAAGATATGCCGCAGATATGGTATCAGATTCAAACAAAGTTCAGAAATGAACCCAGACCAAGAAGCGGAGTTATACGAGGAAGACAATTCTTAATGAAAGATGCCTACTCATTCGATATAAGCTGGGAAGGTTTAGATAAGTCTTATGAACTGCATGATAAAGCATACAGAAAAATATTTGACCGCTGCGGATTAAATTATTTTGTTGTTGGTGCATCAAGCGGAGCGATGGGCGGAACCGGCTCGGAAGAGTTTATGGTCAAATCTGCTGCCGGCGAAGACACTGTTGCGTATTGCGAATCCTGCGGCTATGCAGCTAATGTTGAAGTCGCAAATTCAGAAGTTAAAGTTATAGCAAGAGAGAAGGAAATTAAGAAAGTCTATGAAATTCATACTCCGAATGTAAAATCAATTGATGAACTATGTGAATTTTTAAAGATTGAAGAAACAGTCTGTGCCAAATCCAGAGTATATATATATGACGGTAAAGCAGTGTTAATTCTTATGCAGGGCAATGATGAAGTAAATGAAACCAAGCTAGAAAAATTGCTGGGTGGAAATGTTAGACCCGCCCATCCTGAAGAACTGATTGCAATTACAGGTGCGGATGCCGGTTCAATCGGACCGATCGGGTTTGATGGGAGAATTATTGCTGACTTTAAACTTGAAGACAGAAATAATCTGTTCAGCGGTGCAAATAAAAATGATTATCACATTGGCGGAATAGATTTCAAACGTGATATAAAGGATATTGAATATGCTGATCTGAGGATTGTTCAATCAGGTGAGGGTTGTCCGGACTGTGATAAAAACCTTGATGTATTTCCAGCAATTGAGCTTGGTCATATTTTCAAACTCGGTACAAAATATTCCGATTCAATGGGTGCAAAATTTATTGATGAAAAAGGCGAAGAACACCCAATAATAATGGGAAGCTATGGAATTGGTGTTGAACGTGTAATGGCATGTTTCATTGAACAGAGTCACGATGAAAAAGGAATTGTGTGGAGTAAAACTTTAGCTCCCTTTCAAGTTCATCTCATTGGCTTGAATCTGAAAAAGCAGGAAGTAGCAGAAGCCTGCGATAAGATATATAACGATTTGAATAAACAAAATATTGATGTGTTGTTTGATGACAGAGATGCCGCTGCCGGATTTAAATTTAACGATGCCGATCTTCTCGGTATGCCGCTTCAAATTGTTGTAGGTGAAAAAAAACTTAAAGAAAACAAATGTGAAGTTAAGATAAGAAAAACCGGCGAACGGTTTGAAGTGGAACTTGATGATTTGAATAAAAGGATTTTTGAGTTATTACAGTAATTTAGAATAACTTCTTCAAGGCTGATAAATTGAGATTAAATCTAACTAATACAATTTTAGCTTTCTTAATGTCAGTTTTAATTAGTTTCCTGTCTTATTCCCGGATATCTGAATTTGCCGGTTTGAAGTTCAATTCAAAAAATGTAGAACACTTTAAAAGAACTTCAGTTGCAATTTTTAATGACTCTCCTGTAAATATAAACAACAGTATTTCACTTTCATTCGGTATTTCGTTCTGGTCTTTAGAGTATTTTGGAACTATCTGGAGAATTGAGAATAATCAAAAAGAATTTTCCCGATTGGTATTCAACCAGCACAAAGATCCGGATTACTATTATTTGCAATTATTTATAGATCAGCAGCCCGAACCTGTTGAAATAAGTTTGTTACGAAAAGATTTAACCAGAAATTTCTGGCTGCAGATACAAATTGATTTCAATCTTGATGCTGACTCAGTTCTTTTTTCCATTAACAATAATTCCACAGTCTCACGAAGATTAAATATCCCGGATAATCTAAAATCCACAGTTTATTTTGGATTGAAAAATTTAGATGATATAAATGACTATGACTTGCCCGGCTTCTATCTGAGAAACTTAAAAATCAGCATTGACAATGATAAACATTATCATTGGGAGTTTAACCCTTCTGATGCGGATAGGATTTACGATAAAATTAATAATACTAAAGTTAATTTAGTTAACGAAGCCTGGTTAATTAAAGATCACTATGAGTGGGAATTAATTAATTCCTTAAGTGTTGCCGGCTCTCCTTTGTTTGCTTATGATTCAATAAGGTCAAGAGTATTTATAGATCTCAAAGATAAACTAATGATCTATGATCTTCTTACAAATAAAGACACAACAGTACTTTATAGTAATATTCGACCGGGACAATTTTCTGAATTAATTTATAATCATTATACAGACCAGCTATATTCTACCTTTGTAGGAGGAGGGCAGGTTTCAGTTTTTGATTTTAGTAAATTGTACTGGACTTCAATTGATACGACAAATGAATTAAACGGACACTATTATGGTAGTGTAAGGTTTATAAATGCTTTAGATAGTGCCTTATATATGTTTGGCGGTTATGGGTGGTACACAGCCAAAAATAATTTCTTTAAATATGATTTTATAGAGAACAAATGGAAAGAAGACACGTTTGATGGGGAAATCCCGCCGCGCATTTATTCGTCGGTAGGTCCAGGTTTTAAACCGGGTGAGTTTTTACTTTTCGGTGGAAATGGTAATAAGGATGGAAATCAGGCAAAAGGATTTAGAAATTATTTTGATCTCTACTCCCTTGATTTAAATAAAAGAACCATAAGTCAATATTGGTCTGATATTGATGGTATGGAACAATATAAAAGTATTTCAAATTTCCCTTACCTTTTTTTAATTCCCGGAGACAGCTCGTTTTATTTTCTCAGATTATATTCGGTGAAGGAAAATCTTTACTGGGATATGCACTATACACAAATCAATAAAAAGAAGATCGTCAATTTCGGAGCCGATATATCTATTGGTAAAGAGGGTAAAAATAAAAGTGATTACTTCTGTTTCAATTCTAAAACAAATGAATTTATACATTTGAATTATGATTCAGATTTTATGAGGATCAATATTTATAGTTTAAGATATCCTCCAGTTGAGAAAGCAGATTTTATACTGCCAGAAGATGAAAAGGAAAATGAACAGTTTCCTTTTTTATGGATTCTCCTGGCTTTATCCGGTTTAACAATTTTGATTTTAGTTTTCAATTCAATCAGTAAAAGAAAAAATGAAAATCAGGTATCTGAAAATTCATATAGCAGTAATTTATCTGTTCGTGAAAGAAGAAACTTCATCCAACTATTCGGCGGATTAAAGATTTTGGATTCTGAGGGTGCTGATGTTTATCAATCAATTTCACCAAAACTGAAATCGATCTTTTTACTGATACTCATTTCGAGCATAAAAAATCATAGAAGTGGAATTACTTCGGAGGAACTCTCTGCAATTATCTGGCCTGACTCTTCACCGGAAAATGTTAAATCCAGCAGAGGTGTAGCTGTAAATAAATTAAGAAAATTACTTTCTGGTGTTGATGGAGTGGAAATTACTTTCAACGACAGACAATGGTCTTTAAATTTTAATAACGGTGCAGGCTGTGATTATCTGGAATTTTTGAAAATCAAAAACAGTATCACTAATAGAGAAACAACCGGCACTGAATTTTTAAATGAACTTTTTGATGTGGTTGATAGCGGTGAATTTTTAAAAGGTATCAGCTATGAATGGCTCGATGCTTTTAAACTTGCCGTGAACAACGATATTATTGGATTTCTTAAGTCAATCCTTGGCAATGTAAAGAATAGTTCTGATAATAATTTGAATCTTGTAATCCGGATTTGCGATTTAGTATTAAAATTTGATAGTGTTGATGAAGAGGCTTTTACGCTGAAAATCAGAACTCACTACAAAGCAGGAAATCACCAGTTGGCGAAATCCAGTTATAATATTTTTGTGGCTGAGTATAAACATCTTTATGATGAAGACTATCCACTTTCCTTCCAGGAAATAATTTCCTCCTGAAAACTCATAAAAATTTTCAAATTAATCCTCAGTTAACCCTGTTATTAACCGTTTCAATAACCTGGCCTCCTTTTATTAACAGCTGAAATTTGAAATTATATTAAATAGGCAGTCCCCCTATTTACTTTCTCCGGACCTGGGGGACCGGAGCATTTATGAAACTAATAGAATTATTTAAGAAGAAGAAAACAAAACCTTGTCCATACTGTGGAAAAGCGATTAGCAGAAATGCTCTTCGCTGCAAGTGGTGCAAGGAGTGGGTTTCGAATTACGCTAAAAACAGACAGAAATAATCATAATTCTTTATTATATCGTAACAAAGATCAGATGCCCCCACTAGTGGAATTTAAAGGGAAGATTGGAGAATTTATTAAAAAACATAAGACAGCCTTCTTGTTGGTTGGGTGGTCAATAAATGTTTTGTTCGTGCTGATCTTTGTTGCAATATCGTGTCATACACTTGAAGTTTTATTTGGTCTGACTTCCATTTTATTGTTCTATATAGGCTGCCATGCTAAGGACACAGCATTAATGTGTTTTTCCATTTTTAATGCTGTCTGGCTTATGGTTTGGGGACTTGGGTTTGCAGGAAATAGGATCGGTGCTATTGAACTTTTTCTTTAAAGCAAACCAAATAAGATTATTACTGTAGAAAGTTCACGCAAAATTATTCACGTATTCAAAATTTTTTTCTTGATTCTGGTAAACTTTTTTTCATCAACAAACACTTCACTAAATATTTCTTTTATTATCTTTTCATTTAATTTATCAAACGAATTTTCATCCGGAGTTATGCAGCAGCCTGCAAGATCAACTGAAGCAGGACTCAGTAAAATTCTGTTTTCGTCTTCACGGAAGTAATGCGTCGGTCTGTGTTTTTCTCTTAAAAATATCACTATCTGCCAGCCGAATTCTTCATCATAGCCTGAAGTGATATTTATCATTGATTCCGGCTCAGATGGATTCTCGGTGTTTAATAAACTAAGAATCTTTTGAAAGTTTTTATTCAACAAAACTTCATCTGCCGATTCCATCGTAATAAATTTTCTGAGTCCGTCATCAACGCCGGTTATGAGTAAATCTTCATCACTAACCAACACCTCACCAAATTCATTTTTTATTAAGTGAAATTCATCATCAATCGGCATAAAGTTTTTTATGCCTGCCTGAAAATGTAGATGATCGGGGGCGGAGGCTCCGCATTTAGGTCCGTTATAAACAACAGAGTAATACCTTGATAAATCTTTGCTGAAGCTTAACAAATGTGGAAACGTATCTTCAATTCGCTGAGGTTGATGTTTTAAGCTGGACAATGTGAAGTGTTCCGGGAAAATGGGGAATGGATTAACAAGTATTATATATTCATCTTTATAATTAATTCCTTTTTGCTGCGCAGGTAAATTTTCAATACATAAAAAACATTTTCTTTCACTTATTGATTTCTCATCTACCTTTGCTGATGTGGAAATAATTCTGCCCGGATTAAACTGTACTTTTATTTTATAACTGCCGAACCTGAATGACTTTATCCGGACATCTTTCAACATATCATAATTATTCCGATCCAGTTCCCAAGTATCATATTGCTGCTTAAATAAAAATTTTGCAGCTAATCCAAAATCATTTTCATTTACTGCATTTGCAATTTCAGGAGTTTCTAAAAATTTTTCTTCCATTAATGTTTAATTGTTTTTTATAATTTCCTTTTCATAATAGCTGATTGTCTGATCCATTATAAAGTTTATATCAAATATTTCTTTCGCTCTTTTGCGCGACAGATCAGCCATTATTTTTCTTTTAGACGGATCATTTATAAGAACTTCAACTTTATCCGCCAGATCATCAGCATCTTTATTTTTAAATAGCAGCGAAGTGACATTATCAACCGCAATATCAAGCACACCGTCTTTGTTCGAACAAACTGACGGAATGCCCATTGACAAGGCTTCAGCAAGAGCAATACCAAATGCCTCAGCGTGTGACGGAAAAATAAATATATCCATTGCTGCAAGTACATCGGGAGTATCTCCCCGGAATCCGGCAAAAATTACATTGGTCAGTTTTTTATCCTCAGCCATTTTTTTAATTTGATTTGCATATTCATCCTCGCCCCGACTTGCTTCACCAACAATTATAAATTTAAGATTATTATACTTTCGGGATAATTTTTCTGCTGCAGCTATAAATTCTTCGTGACCTTTACCCGGGCTGAATCTTGCAATCATTCCAAGTAAAAGCTCATTATCGGATATATTAAACTCATTACGCACTTTATTTTTGTTTGCTTTTGCCGGATCGAATTTAGCAGTATCAACCGCATTGAAAAGTATTTCTATCTTATCTTCAGTTAAGGGAGTGGTTTCCAAAAGATTCTTTTTTATCACTGTACTAATAGCAAATGCTTTCGTTACACGATTATACAATATTTTGTGAAGAGAATCTTTCTTTACAATGAATGATCCGACTTGTTTTGTAAGGAATAACGGAATGTCAGAACCTGATAATTTTAAAGCCGGAACAAGCAGCCAAAGATCTTTTGATGCCTGTGTATGAACAAGGTCAAAGCTTCCCTGTTTTAAAATGTTGGATATTTTAATTGTTGTAAAAGGATGAATATAACCTGGAGCTTTTACAGAATGAATAATTAAACCAAGATTGTTTGCTTCTATATGCATGCGTGATTCATCAATGCAAATGAGTTCAACTTTAATATTTCTTTCAAGCAGCTTCTTAATGAAGGTAAGGGTTATCATTTCCATACCGCCCCAGCTTTTAGATAAACATGAGTACAAAATTTTCATTTATATATTTGCACTCCTGATAATCGGGCAGTATTTGAAAAATTTATCAGCATAATATTAAAATATTAATAAATCTTTTTAAGCCTTGCATCTTTAAAATAATGAATTGTAATTTCATCAAACTGGTAACCTTTCTCAGCCATGACTGCGGCACCTATCTGACATAACCCGACACCATGTCCCCAGCCAGCTCCATAAATTGTAAACCTATCAGGAATGCCATTATTATCTCCCGATTTTTCAAAAACCAAAGCAGAACTGTACAGATGAGTTTTTGATAGCACTCTTCGTATTTCCAGTTCTTTGCCGATGGTTAGTGTTTTCTTTGAGCCAATAATTTTAAGCTTAATCAATCTTGATGAAAAACCTCTTTCAACAGGAATGAGATCTATAATGTTTCCGAAATCAATACCGGATTTTTCCCGAAGAAGTCCGGAAATTTCTGCTTGCCTGTATTCAATTTTCCACCTGTAAAAGTCTTTGGTTTCCCTGTCATAATCTAAAAGTATCTGGTTAAGAATTTTTTCATCATTGGTATTACAGAAAGCGGGGGGATTTCCCTTTATCCATTTTACTGCATTTTCCTCAAATGAAAAATCCGTTTTAAAATTATCCGCCTCAAACTTATAATCGAATACGGCTGTTAGAGATTTGTGCTTTAGAGGCTCCCATACATTTTCAAAAGATTCCGATATTCCTCCGCACGATTTGGAAAAACGCGCATCAAGAATTTTTTCTTCGCTGAACAGCACAATTCCCGATGTTTCCTTAACCGCTTTTTTAGCAACTGCTGTTGTAACCTTTGTAACACCCTGGTATCGCTGACAATGATCGTCTGCACAAACATCGAACAATTCATGATCTTCCCTGTCGTACCATTTAATTAATTCTGTATCAGAGTTATATGTTGAATGGTAATTTGTTTTTTCATCTTTAAGAGATTTTGATTTTTCAATTTGTGCCAGAAGCCAGCTTCTTGAAACTACTGCGGTTGCCTTTAACATTTCAAGTGAGCATTTTGCACTCATTTCGGAAGAGATGACACTTGTAAGATAACGTTCTATGGGAATGATATTTATTGCTGTTACTTTGCCCTCAGCGGCAACAAGTTTAAGAGTGTGAGTAAACCTTTGTTTTTCTTTTCGCTCCCAGTGAAATTTAACGCCAATGGTTACATCTTTTATAAGAAAGGATTCAGACACCGGATCGCCGGGTTCAAAAAATATTTCCTTGTCAGCTTCAATGTTACCATTACTTCCCGATAAAGTTATTTTATTACCATTTGCTTTGGCTTTAAATCTTCCGCTGAAAGTTTTGTTATATCCATAAACTCCAAATTCACCATATAATTCAAAATCAATGGAATCATTTGAAACTATTCCGACAGAAATCAGAGGTTCGGTATCCGGGATCATAACTACATTTAAAATTATTAAAGAAATAAATTACTGCATTAAAAATAATTAAACCTTTACTCAAATATTCCTTCAATCGTGTAATTGGCAAAATTGATTCATTCTGTTTAATTTGTATATGAATCAATTAAGAAAAAATTTGAAAAAAGAAACTATTACAATTATTGGTTTCCCCATAGATCTGGGTGCCGGAAGAAGGGGTGTTGACATGGGACCTTCTGCACTCAGAATTGCAAACCTTAACCAGCGGCTTATTGCTTTAGGTTATGATGTTATTGATACCGGTGATATCAAAATCCAGACTGCGGAACAGCAGAAAATAGTTAACCCGAAATTAAAATACCTGGGTGAAATTCTGAAAACATCTAAAGTTCTTTCCCGTACTGTTGAACAAACACTGGATAAAGGATATTTTCCTTTGTGTATTGGCGGCGACCATTCAATGGCTCTGGGAACAATTACCGGCATATCATCCTACTGCAGGAAGAAAAAATTAGTGCCGGGAGTAATATGGATTGATGCGCATGCAGATATGAACACTGATAAAACAACACCTTCGGGAAACATTCACGGAATGCCGCTTGCGGCTGCTCTGGGATTAGGAAATCCTGAACTAATAAATTTCTATGGATTCACACCAAAATTAAAACCGGAAAATTGTGCTTTAATTGGAATTCGCAGTGTCGATCCGGAAGAAAGAAAAAATATTAAAAAGTTAAATCTCCCCGTTTATACTATGAGTGATGTTGATAAAATTGGTATACACAGAATAATCAATAAAGTGTTGAAACAATTCAAAGAAAAGGTTGATCACATTCATGTAAGCTTTGATGTTGATAGTATTGATCCTACGGCAGCACCGGGAGTTGGAACTCCTGTACCCGGTGGATTAAGTTACAGGGAAGCTCATTCACTTATGGAATCAATTGCAGAGTGCGGCTGCATGTCATCGCTTGAAGTTGCTGAAGTAAATCCGATTCTTGATCAATATAATAAAAGTGCTGAGTTTGCCGCTGAACTAGTCGCTTCCAGTATGGGGCAGAGAATTTTGTGACGCCTTCAAAAAGCATTCTTATTCTTATAATTATATTTGTCTGGGTTTCAGTTTTGCTAACTCTTTTCGGGATTATAAACCTGGAGTATTCGGAGATAATTGCTTACAGCCTTATGTTACTTGGGATTTCAATTTATTATCCCTCCTATAATAAAAATTATATAAAGGGAATTTTCTGGGGATCTGCAATATTTTTGTCCGGAATCATTTCTTTTGTTTCGGGTAATTATGAACTATCGGGCACTTCTGAAATCATCATCCCTGCAGTACTGCTGATCATTTCATTTTCATTGTTATTAATCTTTTTTGCGGATACAACTAAAAAAATATTTATGTGGATTGGTTTACCTGTTGGTGCAGTGGGGATTTTTACTTTGTTCGACAGAGGTAACCCTGTACTTAAATCATTTATTTATGCAATAATCAGTCTTACCGGAAAATTCTGGATAGTACTATTACTTGCAATAGTAACCATTTTAATCCTGAAGTTAGAAAAAAGGAAAGGTCAGGATAAATAATTATTTATTGAATTGGATTTATCGGGCAACGCACCGGTGTCTTGTTTCAATTGGTTTACTTCTCTTTTCAAAACATCAATTTCCGAAGACAGCTTTAAGTAAACAAATGCGATAGCAGCTAAAAGCAGGATATATATTATTATATCCACAACAAGACCGGATGAGCTTTTCTTCTTTGGTAACTCTGGTGCTATAATTTTATCTTTCTTTAATGGTATTTCTTCTTCAACAGTTTGGCGTTTGGATTTTTGTTCGAGAAGAGTTCTGTACTTTGATTGTACGGTTTCCGAAACAACGGGCGGTGTTAAGGGTTTTATGTTAGCCTCCGTTTCTTCTGCTGAAATTTTTCCGGTTTCCTGCTCTGAGTGTTCTTTTACTTGTTCAATACGAATATCCATATCAATATTCATATCATCATTAAGATTCAATGAGTCAATAGTTTCATTAATTATTTCCGGTTCCTCAATTGAAAATTCATCTATGTTATTTTTGATTCCGGGTGATATTTCAGATGATATTTTTTCGCCGGATAAATTTTCTGATACTTCGGGAATTGTCGGTTCGCGGTCTGACTCATACGTTTTATCAATCTCATTATCCGATTCAGGAATTTCTTCGTCATCTTTTCTGGTAGAAAATATTTGATCACCTAAAACCGATGTTTCCGGGTAAATCATATCCTCCACGTTTTCAACATCCGCATTCCGCAATCCCTTCTTTGCTCTTAAATCTGCAATAGCGTCATAAATTTTACGGGCAACTTTATCTTTTACAGAAACATGCGGAACTTCAATTTCAAGAATAATAGGAAGCAATGCTGTTAGGTTTTGATACTCACCATATTCCTTCCATGGAAATTCACCGCCAAGGTTAATATACTCGTCAAGAACATTTTTATCATCAATATCAAGACAACCTAATGCTTTAGCCTGTATCATTTCGGAGGCTGTTTCTTTATCCATCATGATGAACTGCCTTTAAGTAAATTTTTTAGATTAGATACAGCTATTCTGATTTTAGACTTAACAGTTTGAACAGGTATTTTCAACCTTTCTGCAATTTCCTTTTCTGTCAGACCTTCATAAAAAGCAAGGGTAAGAACATAACGTTGTGCATCGGTTAGTGAATGAAAAGCTTTTTCGGTATTAGTGCGGATTTCAATTGCTGTTACAAGGTCCAACGGATCAATCTCTTTTGATAAAAACGGTACCATCATTTCATCTTCATAATCATCATTATATTCGGGAGTAAGGCGTCCATACATTCTTTTTTTTGCATCTACAGCTTTGTTTCTGGCTAATGTTATTAGCCATGTGTAAACATTTTCCGTTGATAAATCGAACATATAATGTTTTTTCCAGATAATTAAAAACACATCAGCCAGTACATCCTCAGCAACTTCCCTGGAACGAACAACTTTATTAATAAGAGTGTAAAGTATCGGGGAATACCGGTCATATAATATTTCAAGAGCTTTAGAATCTTTGGTGGCTATCTTTTGAAATATTTCGAAATCTGTAAGTTCTGTATCTACTGCCATATCAATCCGCATTTAGCTTTACCGAAAACTAAGTTAAGTAATTCTAAAAATCAAACATTCCTTCAACTTGTTCCGTATTGAATTGTTTTACATTGAATAATCCTTTGACCGCATTTATTCATACAGGCAAATATAAGGCTGATATCCAAAATAATTGAGTGCACGATGATTTTAATTGTAGTATTATATATTTCTTATTAGTTTCGTACAACTTCTAATTAAATAATTTTCCAATCTAAAAGGAGTGTATAGTGAATAAGATATATACAACACTTTTTCTCATCTTTGTGTATTCCACACTTTCGTTTAGCCAGGTTGAGGTAAGTTCAAGGCTGTTAAAAGCAGTTGCCGATGCAGGACCTGATGATTATATACGAGCGCTGGTTTTATTACGCGACCAGGTGGATCTGACTACTATGGATAAACAGTTTTACCAGGAATCCGCAACTATTAAACGAAGAGCCTATGAGGTAATTACACTTTTGCAGGATAAAGCTAGAACAACACAGGTTGGCCTGCTCACTTATCTTGATGAAAAATCACAATCCGGCGATGTTTTTCAATACCAATCTTTCTGGATCAGCAATCTTGTTATGGTTGAAGCAAAACCAAATGTAATAACAGAGTTGATGTCAAGATTAGATTTACTACAAATGGATGTTGACGGCTTGCTTGAACTAGACCGCCCTGTTGAAGCATCTGAGGGTGAGGTTGAAGGTACTGAATCAGTTGAACCAGGTTTAAGAATTATAAATGCTCACCTATTGTGGGATTTGGGAATAACCGGACAAGGCAGACTGGTAATGGGTCACGACACCGGTGTTCATCCAAATCATCCGGCATTAAATCATAAATGGAGAGGGAATCATGTTCCTGCGAACCAGGCCTGGATTGATCCGGGCGGCGGAACTACAACACCAAACGATTGCGACGGACACGGTTCACATACCGTTGGAACAATGGTTGGTCGTTCATTAACAACAGCAGATACAATTGGGGTAGCAATAGATGCAGAATGGATTGCAGCAAAAACAATTTGTTCAAGTCCACATACATCCAATTCAATTACAGCTTTTCAGTGGGCATTAAATCCAGACGGAAACCCCGCAACAATTGATGATATGCCGGATGTTATTAGCTGTAGTTGGTGGGATCCAAATGCCTCTAATCAATGTGACCCTTCAAATATTTATGCAACTACATTAACTGCTCTTGAAGTAGCAGGTATTGCTGTTACATTTTCAGCAGGAAATAGTGGTCCGGGAACATCCACAATTACACAGCCTAAAAATATGAACTTAAATGAAACATTAATTTTTAGTGTTGGTGCAATTGATGGTGCCCAGTATATAGGAGGAAACAACAATCCAATTGCAAGTTTTTCAAGCCGTGGTCCTTCAACTTGCGGAGGCACAGGCTCATTATTAATTAAACCTGAAGTTTCTGCTCCTGGTGTAAGTGTTCGTTCATCGGGAACTTCCACCGGATATAATAATCTTAGCGGTACTTCTATGGCAGCTCCGCACGTTGCAGGCGCTGTTGCACTTCTTAAGCAAGTTGCCCCCAATCTTACAGGAAAACAAATTCTTGAAGCATTATACTACACCGCAACAGACCTTGGAACTCCGGGAGAAGATAATAATTACGGAATGGGTCTTATAGATGTTTATGCAGCTTACCTTACTTTAGGTGAACCGGACTCTACTGCTCCTGATCCAATTACAGATCTTACTGTTATTAGCCCTACATCAAACTCATTAACACTGCAATGGACTGTTCCTTATGATTCATCGGCAAACGGTGTTACCGGGTTTGATATCCGTTATTCAACATCACCCATTCCAGATACAAATGCATTCTATAGTGCAACTCAAATTCCTTATACCTCAGTTCCTGATACTGCAGGTGCTACCGAAACTTTATTTGTTGATGGTTTGGACTTTTCAACTCAATATTATTTTTCTATCAGGGCACGGGATATGTGGAGTAACTGGTCCGATCTTTCAAACCCGGCTTCAGGTACAACCTGGATGGCACCGGAAATATCGGTTGATCCTTTAAGTATAAGCCATACATTATTCCCGGCTATGACAGTGCTTGATACTATTAATGTTTCTAATGTAACAACCTCACCCTCAACACTTGATTTCACAGTTACGCTTGATAACAATACCTTCCCTGAGGGATTGGTAGAAGCTATACTAGTTCCGAAAAGTGCAAATGTTGAAGAAGGCACTTCCGGATTGGATAAGGATAACCCGGAAGAAGTTTATGGTGTAGGTCTTGAAGGTATGGGAGGACCGGATTTATTCGGTTATAAATGGATTGACAGCGACGAGCCAAACGGTCCGGCTTTTGTTTGGGAAGATATTGTTTCAACCGGTACGGAAGTTACCAATTGGATTGCAACCGGAACATTTGACCCGAGAGATGAAGGATATGCTGGTCCATTTCCATTAGGATTTAATTTCAATTTTTATGGAAATCCTAAAACACAAATCTATGTAAGCTCTAATGGTGTTATTCTATTTAATACACTCAGTTCAAACATAATTACTAATGCAACAATTCCTTCCACAGCAATTCCAAATGAATATATTGCGCCTTTCTGGGATGATCTTGACGGAAGAACCCAGGGAACAGTTCATTACAAACAGGACGGAAACCGTTTTATTATTCAGTTCACAAACTGGCAAAAGTACTCCGGAACCGGATCACTTACATTCCAGGTTGTACTTCATTCTAACGGAAGAATAATGTTCTACTACAACAATATGAATGCTACTTTAACTTCCGCAACAGTAGGAATTGAAAATGCAACCGGTACGGATGGACTTCAAGTTGCTTACAATGCGGCTTATGTAACAAACGGATTAGCAGTTAAATTCTCAGCCGATCCTGAATGGCTAAGCAACGATATATTAGGCGGAACAATTTATAACGGCAACTCTGTTGATGTTGTTCTTACTTTCCAGTCTGAAGATTATCCATTTGGTGAATATACAATGGATGTTATAATCAGCAGCAACGATCCTTTGAACTCAACAGTAACAGTTCCTGTAACCATGAATTTACAGGCAATTCCTGTTGAGCTTTCTGCGCTAACTGCTCTTGCAGACAGGAACAATGTCGTTGTAAACTGGACTACCGCAACCGAAACAAATAACTCCGGTTTTGAAGTTGAAAGACGACTTAATGGTACGTCTGAATGGACCAGGACAGGATTTGTTGACGGCAAAGGAACTACAACAGCAGTAAATGCATATTCATTTGTTGACAAAGGTCTGCAAATGGGTAAGTATTCATACAGATTGAAACAGATTGATTTTGACGGAACATTCGAATACAGCAATGTAATTGAAGTGGATGTAAGCGCACCACAGGAATATACTTTGTATCAGAATTATCCGAATCCGTTTAATCCTGCAACTACAATTGAATATTCGTTGCCGGAAAAATCAAACGTTTCTATCTCAATATACTCTGCACTTGGTGAGCTTGTAAGAACTTTGGTTAATGAATCAGTTGAAGCAGGCTACCAGAAGGCAACTTTTGATGCATCTAATCTGCCATCCGGTACTTATATCTACCAGATACGAGCAACAAGTGACGGTAAAACTTTTGTTGATTCGAAGAAGATGATGTTAATTAAATAGTACCACTTTCAAAAGGATTAGAAACAAGAAAAGCGGAATATTAAAAGCCCCGGTAATTTTTTTACCGGGGCTTTTTATTTTAAGCCCGTCTATCAAAGCAATTTCTGTCGTTCATTATTCACTGCCGGTTACCTTTATTTTAATAAAGAGAATCATTACTTATATTTAAGCTATGTTATGCTATAAACCATTTTTTATAAAATTAATTATAACTGTTTTGGTTTGCTTGAGTATGTTTACTTCAAGTTATGCCCAGAGTATTGTTTTTTCTCATCTTACAGTTGATGACGGGCTTTCCAACAATGATGTTAACACCCTTATACAGGATAAAACCGGATTTATCTGGTTTGGAACCGAAGATGGTCTGAACAGATATGACGGATACCAGTTTAAAATATTCCGGAACGACCCGGCTGATTCAAACAGTATTTCAGATAATACTATCTGGGCTTTATTGGAAGACAGTAAGGGATATATCTGGGCGGGTACCAAGAACGGTATTCTTAACAGGTTTAATCCGCTGTTAGAAAATTTTTCGCAATTGAAACTTTCAGTTACAAATACGAGCAATAATAGTATTACCGCTTTATTTGAAGATAGTAAGCGTAATATCTGGATTGGTACAAGAACAAGCGGTGTTTATAAATTAAATCCGGTTACGGGAAATATTATTAATTGGAACAGAACAAATGATAGTCTGAAGACCAGTTTATCATCTCAAAGTGTAAGAACAATAGCCGAAGACAGATCCGGTAACATAATAATAGGGACGTATCACGGTATGAACAAATTTAATCCCGATTTGCCGTTTACAGGATTTGATAAATTCTTTTCTATAAACAATGATCCCAACTCATTAAGTAATAGTCAGATTTATAATATCTCAAAATCAAAAACTGATCCGGATATTTTCTGGATAGGGACACCTTCCGGTTTAACTAAATTCAATTCCAGTGATAATTCTTTTAAACGAATTAATATTCCGAATCCGGATAAACTTCAATTCGGCGCGGGGGCAAGTACGGTTATTGAGGAAGTAACTGATGGTGAACAGTTTTTGTGGATAGACACTTACAGCGGTCTTATTCGAATGAACATGAATAACTCAGAAACAACCCGGTTTGTACACAGTGAGAATAATCCCCACAGCATCGCGGATGATCAGATCAATAAAATGATTAAAGATAGATCCGGTGTTATATGGCTTGCTACTGAGAATGGAATCAGCCATTTCTCTCCGGCAGCATCAAAATTCAATTCTTTCTTCAATAAAGAGCTTGAATTATATCAGAGAGCAGTTACCGGGAAAAAAAATCTTAAAGCAATCACACAAAACGAAAACGGGGACATATGGTTTGGTTTTGAAAACGGAATTGTGTCAATCAATAATTCCGGAAACGTAAATCAAACGAACAACATTCACTTATTAGATAATTTAAATGTCTGGAGTCTTGTTGAAGAAAACAATTCTCTATGGATCGGAACTTTCGGACAAGAGTTAAAACGATTCCATCTTCAAACCGGAAAAATTGAAGACTGGTCTCTCATATATTCATTAAAAAACACAAAGACTGTCCCGTTTATTAAGTCATTGTTTTTAGATAGTCAAAATAATCTCTGGATTGGTTATTGGGGTTCGGGAATTGGAAGACTAAATCCTTCTTCCGGCGAATATTACATATGGAATCATATTCCCGGTAATAATCATTCATTAAGCAGCGGCGATGTTTGGACAATTAAAGAGGATGAAGTCGGGCGTATTTGGATAGGAACATCTGGAGGCGGGCTGAATTTATTTTTAAATGAAGATGACGTAACGTTCAGAAGATGGCTGCAATCGGAAGATTCTGAACAATCACTAAGCAGTAATAATATTTATTCTATTTGTATAGCCAAACATTTGCCTGAAACTAATAGTCCGGAAACTTTGCTTTGGATAGGAACAAGTAACGGCTTAAACAAATTTATTATAAAAAATAATCAGCAGAGCTTATATAGCTTCGATAAAAAAATAAAAAAATACAGTATACCTGATGGATTAAATGATAATAATATTAATAGCATAATTGAAGATGAGGCGGGAAACCTTTGGCTAGGTACCGGTTCGGGTATTACATACTTCAATGTTTCCAATGAAACCTTTACAAATTTTTCTGCAACCGATGGATTAATTGGCACAATGATG
>JAWOIK010000129.1:0-6038 GCA_046484705.1 Ignavibacteriaceae bacterium
GCTGCTGCGACCGACATGCGACCGAGACGCGGGCAAACGCGCCCCGAAAAGGGGCTTCCGTAATCCTTCCAGAATAAATGTCTTTGAAACACAATAGCTCTTTCATAACCGGCTTCAATAGCAATGTTATCAATAAACTGAATTCGCAATCCGCCTTCGCTGCTGGTACCAAAACGGAATGACTCATCATAGTAATCAAGTATTCTCTGGTCATTCTCGTCTGTTACATCATTCTGAAAATCGACGCGCGACCAGTTTAATGTGTATGTATAATAAGGAATGATGGCAGCGGATTCAGAAAGTTTATATCCATATCCGGACGATCTGCCGAATCCGAAACGCCAGGTTTCTGTGCCGACATTATCTGTGCTACCATCATTACCCGAAATATTGTTTGATATATTGGAAAGAAATAAATACCTGAAGTTATGTTTAATGATGTTGTCTTTTCCCCAGGCTGTCCTGTCTTTTATGTAGCCAAGTTTAATTTCAAACAAAGCCGGATCAACAATTGAAGCATTCAGATCATCACGCTGAGATTGTGATAATCCATACTGAAGTGAAATGGTTGGTTTTGATTTCTTTAAGCTGAAATCGAGATCGTCAAATTCCCATCTCCATTTTTTATCTTTATTCTTTTCTTCACTTTCTTCCTGTGCTATGGATGGCACAGATAAGAATAAAATTAAAGCTGACAAAAGTAATAGTCTAAAGTACTGCATATATCCTCCTGAATAAAATTGAATTCATAAATTTGAGATCGTTCCTGTCAATCATTATACCAGAATAATTTTGTAATAATTACCTGGAAAGTAAATTTGTATTGTCCCGTATGAACAATTAATTAAACTATTGTGTATAGTTAATTAGTTATATAATTGTATAGACATTAATAACTGAATTACAGTTACAAATGTATTACTGCACGAATTAATGTTTGTGGGTAAACATCACATACAGGCATGATTAGTGATGAACGATATAACAAGCGGATGGTCGGCAGTAAGTATTTTTACAATTTGAAAATCTTTAGTTCGTAATGTGTTAATAGTTTGTAATCGGCAATTACACAAACTAAATTGTAATTATTTAGTATGATCAATGTACTTATTCTAGGAATCCACCGGAGTAGCAAAATGCAGACAGAAGAAAATTTATTTGCAATTTCAAGAGTTTCAGAAAGCAAACCTTATTATCAGGAAATAATGCTCAGACATAATAAAGCAATAATTAATAAACAGGATATTTATATTGATCCGGAGACAGGCAATACGGTCTTAACAGCGGAGTTTCTTCGGAGCAGGGGATATTGTTGTGAAAGCGGCTGCAGGCACTGTCCGTTTTACACGAGGTAGAGTTTAAGTTCAGGTTCAGGTTCAAGATTAAGATTAAGAGTAAGAATTTTGCAATCCCTGCCTTGCTGGTCGTAGATCCCTTCGGGGCAGGCAGGTTGTAATTTTGTAATCTTGCAATTTTTTACAATCCACTTTGATCATTGCCACTTCCGCTCTGCAATACCCACGCCTTTTATCAAATCTTTTATTAGTTTTGTACCTAAAGAGATAAGGAGATTTCATGAAAACCTTTATGATCATTACATCAATATTATTTTACACAAGCGTTTACTCGCAAAGTGTACATACCTATATAGAAACAGGTGATGCAGATATAGATCTTCATCTTGACCAGATAAACAATTACGGAAGAGGAGAATTTGAGTTTTTTAAAAATGATATGTCTCTCAAATTCGGTGTTTCAAAGGGAATTCTGGATGATTATTATCACCGGGATAAAATCAGTCCGGCAAATATTTATCTGGCATATACTTTATCCTCGGTTTCAGGAAAGCCGGTCGGAAACATTTTTGAACTTTATAAAGAGAAAAAAGGCTGGGGTGAAATTGCAAAAGAACTGGGCATAAAACCCGGAAGCAGGGAATTTCATATAATGAAAGGGAAAACTTTAAGTGGTATCGGGAAAGTAAAAAGTAAACATATCGACAGCCGCAAGGGCGGAACCTCAAAAGGGAGTACTAAGGGAAGAAAGTAAAAATTAATAGGACTGGATTGATTTAAGAACAAGGATTAACGAAGTCTTATATGGGATTGTAAACGTAATTCAAATAATCGTTAGTCCTTGTTCCGAGTCAATAAATACAACTGAAAAGCAACACCAAAATTATCTGAGCAGAATCATCTTCTTTGTTTCTACAAAACTATCTGTAGTGATTTTATAAAAATACACTCCACTTGACAGACCAGCAGCATTAAATTCAATTTCATGTCTTCCTGCAGTTTTAAATTCACTGACAAGGATTTCAATCTCATTTCCAAGTACATCAAATATTTTAACTTCTACATTACTTCCTGCAGCAAGCTGATAAACTATTGTTGTTGAAGGATTAAATGGATTCGGATAATTCTGACTTAGCATGTATGAATTAATTAACTGCTCATCACTTTTAACGCTTGTTATCTGATCTGTAAGAGTCATTTTTCTTCCCGGTAATGTAAAAGGATCGATACCGAGCAGTGTTAAATTATCAATATACTGACCGGGTACAATATCCTGTACAATCCAGTTATCTTCTGCAATCCAGATTGTATCGGGCAAACTGATCAGATCAACAGGAGGCAAGGGACTTAAGAGTAGGGATATAGTCCATTCGGATAGAAATTTTTTGCAATTCAAATCACCCAGAACTGTTGAGATGGTTTCGTCCTGAAGCCGGGTAGTTTCAAATTCAAACCTGATGTTATACACAGAGATTAATGTATCTATTGAGATAAGTGTGTAAGCTGAATTGACATTTGAATTAAATCTGTAAACATCATACCAGTTTCTGAGAGAATTAAAAAATTCAACAAAACTGAAGTTGGGATCAAGTTCAATTGAATCCAACCCCATAAGAAATGGTTCTATATTATTAAAACTTAAATATTCATATCCATTGTTTCCTTCAAAACTAAAAAACAAAGAATCGGTGAAAGGCTGCAGAAGTATGGTTTGCAGCGGTCCGTTCTTGGAAGTGTTTATGTTTGCAGTTTTGCCCTGGTATGCTGCTGTTACATTAAATGAATCAATCCTGAATGTTGTTAATTCTGTTAAAGGATTATTCGCAGAGTCAAGCGGAACAACTTCATACTTCCATAAAAATCCCGGCTGCTGCGGAAAATAGTCTGATGCCTGTTGGGAAAGAACGGCTGAGTTCAATATAACAAGCAGTACAAGTGATGTAATTAATTTCATAATATTACCTCTCTGAATTTTCTAAATTGACTTTACAATGCTCAAAAGCTTCTGGTGTGCTTCTATGTTAACTTAATTATAAAATAAGATTAAAGCCAAGCGAGTAATTTCTGATCGGTCTTAAGTTACCAATTAATTCAACATAATTGTAGTTAAAAATGTTTTTTACGTTCATGTAGATATTTACCGGAATTCCAATTGAAATTAACTCATAACTTAGTTTAACATCCGTAACATAAACAGGAACCCGTAATTCTCCATCAGTAACAATTCCAAGGTTTATAAGATCATCATCGATCTCATCAACCTTACTTGAATATCGGAAATATAAACCTGCGCCAAAACCTCTTGAAATAAAATCGATGCCCGAAATATAATTATGACGCGGACGGTATTTCAATGCCTTATCATTTAATACATCTCTTGCCCATAGATATGTGTAACCTAAATTCGCTTTCAGATTTCCAGGTATAATATCAAAAACAGTATTGAATTCAAATCCTTGTATTCGTGCTCTCACTACATTTTCAAAAACCGCAAAACCATCAGAGGGATCTACTCCCGGCTCTATCATTTCATAATACTCATTATTAAAAACAGCAATATCAAGTTCAATTGATGCTATAGGCAGATAGTTAACTCCAAGTTCAACAGTTAAGTTCCTTTCGGATTTAATGTTCGGATTTGGTTTTACGGTTATACCACTTGTAGAAGTAGAAGTAAATGCTTCTGCGAGAGACGGCGCTCTGAAACCAGTTCCTAGTGATGATCTTAAAATAAAATTATTAAATAGTTTATAATTCAATCCCAACTTTGGTGAAATTGCGCTCAATGCATCGAGTGAATCGAGCTTCGTATAATCATATCTTAATCCAATACTTGTAATAAGAGGAAAATCAAATGTAAAATCACTTACAGCGTATATACCTGAAGCAAAAGCGGAGGGATTTCCAAACAAGCTGGAGTTGATTTTAGAGGGCATTAATTCAATGCCCGTTGTTAGCATTATTGAGTTGGTAATGCTGGCATTTAATTGTATCTCTCCTCTGTAAAGATGCGAGGTAGATAAGTTTGAAGGAACTCCGTTATCTTTAAAATTATTTCTGTAGTAGCTGGTCTTGAGGTTTAAGGCAATTTTATCGTTCAATACATTCTTGTAATTCAGTCCGAATAAATAACGGTTTGTTTCAACGCGATTAATTTCCACTCTTTCAGAATGCGAGAGAGCATTTCTTGAATCTTTCCAGTAAAGATAAGTACCGCCTCGTTTGTTATAACTATTGGCAATTAAGGTAATGGATGAAAGCGGGTTGAAATTATAAACTGCTTTGAAGAATCCGCTATATTTTTTGGTAAAATCATCCTGTTTGTAACTTAAATCTTCAAGACGTGTGAATGAAAGATTAAAACCAAACCTGCCGATATTATTCGAATGAGAAACAGTAATTCCGTTAAATGGTCTTCGTTCGCCGGACCAATCCCATTCTTTATAATAAGGCTTATCATAAACACCATAAAATCCATTTATAAATATTTTTGGTACAGGAGCAATATCTTTTGTGATAGCACTTATTACGCCGCCTATTGCCGATGAACCGTATAATGAACTGGCAGCACCTTTAATAATTTCTATTCGTTGGATTTCCGAAGCCGGAATCATTTCCCATACTATCTCACCTGTATCGCCTGTATAAAACGGTATTCCGTCCAGTGTAAATAAAGCCCTGGCACCAACACCTCTGCCGTATCCGCTTGACCCGCGAATACTCACCTGGTCTTCCGTCATTGTTATACCGGGAACATATCTCATAGCATCTTCAAGGTTACTGAAATTTCTTTCTAGCAGTTCACTTCCGTATAAAATCTCAGCACTTACAGGCAAATCAGATTTTTTCTGTTCATATTTCCCTGCAGTAACTATTACTTCATCTGTTTTTATGACCTGAGGTTTTAAGATTATATTAAGGGTAACATTACTATTAGAAACAACAACTCTGTTTCGCCGTTGTCTTTCAAATCCTATTGCAGAAAATTCTATTGCATAGATTCCAGGATTCAAATTTTTAATATCATAGTTACCATTTAAATCAGCAGCAGTTCCGATGGTAGTATTAAGCAGAATAATATTAACACCGGGAATGGGACTATTCTGCTGATCAACAATCCGTCCTTTAATACTGTATGTTTGTGCATAAATAGAGCAGGCAAATAAAAAAATGATAATAATGTATATTTTATTCATAAGTTAATGCAGTGTTAATTGAATAACCTAGTTACCGCCCGGTGGTTGCGGAGGTGGATTATCAAAATCGCAAAATATATTTATGTTATTAACCATCCGGTCTTCGGGAACATTCATTACACCGGGCTTGGTGGTATCACCATTCGCATAATAAACTCCTGATACATACCAATCTCTTCTGGCGAGAGAGAGATTTTCTGTGGATTGATGAGCAACAGCCACATACGCATAACTTCCCGGTTCAAAGGGTCCCGGCTCGGGAGGTATGACCGCAGAATCCAGTGAACTGTAATTGTAAGTCAACGTTCCGAAAGGAATTTCATTACTGATAAATCTTAAATTTGTTATAACAAAATCAGATGATTGGAGCAGCGGATCTTTGAATATTACAATATGAGTACGCATAATGCTGTCAGGCCATTCCCCGATAAACGAAATCGTTCCACGGAAACCCGGAGGTTCGGATACTTCTGGTTTTGGCTCAATACCATTATCACATGCGATTAGTAACAACGCAGTAAAAAGAAATAATAAAATTATGTTTAAT
>JAWOIK010000276.1:0-11649 GCA_046484705.1 Ignavibacteriaceae bacterium
AATACAATTACTTATACCGGCGAAACTGTGGATCCAATGGGAAATAACATGAAAGTCAGGGATGTTGTCACACTAATCGATAAGGATAACTCGAAGTTTGAGATGTATGTCGATTACGGCAGCGGCGAAATGAAATCAATGGAAATTAAATACAGTCGCAAATGATGACAGATTATTGTATACAATGCTTATTTAAAATGGAAACGGTTTTTTGATCTTATTAAGCATTTAATTTCATTAAAATAATTATTACAAGTCATCTTTAAATAAACCCTCATAAAAAAGTTGAGGGTTTATTATTTCTACCCGTTAAGATAATTATAATTTTCAAGTTTGGATTTAGCAGAAGTAAAAGCCGTTTATCAGAATTACTTTTAGAAATGTGATATAATAATAACCTTGTAAAAATTTTATCAAATAATATGTTAATTATTAATTATTTGTAATAACGGAATCAGACAATGAAAAATATACTCAGCTTAATTATTGCTTTATCAGTATTATTTTGTTCAAAAATTAATGCGCAGTATTCCGGTACCGATTTGCAATCTTATGATGTAACACTTAATTATTCTAAAACTGTTATTCTTTATTCAGATGTTATAAAGGACTCATTTTATATTTATATAAAACTTCCAAAAGATAATTACGGGAATTCAGAAGAAAGCTATCCGGCAATTTTCCTGCTCGATGGTGATATTGCATTTCCTATGGCTTGGAGTGTTGTCAGGTATCTGCAGTATGCGGAACATGTCCCTGATGTTCTTATAATTGGTATCGGGTATGGCGGATTGATGAAGAGCAATGTTCCAAATAAACGTTCAAGGGATTACAGCATTTCTACAATAAGCGGAATAGCTGAATCGAACGGCGGTGAGTTGTTTTTACAATTCCTGAAAAATGAATTAATTCCTTTTATCAGTTCAAATTTTAGAATGGATAAATCTAATATGACTTTAAGCGGACACTCGCTTGGCGGATTGTTTGTTTTATATACTTTGTTTAAAGAGCCAGAATTGTTTTCAAACTATATATCCAGTAGTCCTTATACATACTACGATCTTGAGACACTGCTTGCTTTGGAAGAAAAAAAACTGAACAATTTCAAAAGCATGAGAAGGCGATTTTTTATTTCGAACGGAGCAAATGAAGATGAAGCAAAGTACATCAAGCCAATTATTCAAATTGTGAACAGATTAAAACAAAGTGAATCAGATAATTTTCAAATGAATTATAAAGTATTTGATGGCGGATCCCACTTCACGACACCCTCTGAAGCCTTGAGTTACGGATTAAAATTTTGTTTTGAGTAATTGTAGTTTAGTGTTTGTATTTACAGAAGAAGAAATATTAATTATATAACAACAAGCCACAAGTTCTGATCAGGCAGAAAAAGATTTTATTGCTTCACTCTCAGATTTATAAATGTTGAAAATTTTATAAAGTCCCATAGTATTCATAATTTCAAATGCTTCGGTACCGGGAATAATAAGTTTCAGCTCACCGCCTTTTTCAGTAATTCGTTTTAATATCATTACAAGTGCACCAAGAAAAGTGGAATCAATAAATTCACAATTGCTCAGATCGATAACTAATTTATATTGTTTCATAGCAATTGTTTCAAAAATCCGGTCGCGAAAAACCGCTGCTTCTTTTATTGTTGCTCTGAGGAAATTCACTTTTTCAACTAGAACATCCCCCACAAATTTTCTGCTGAATCCATCTTCAATCATTTTTGACCTTTGGTTGATGAAAAGTTAAAGTTAATTGATCTTCATTTATCTGTTTCAAATATAAAAAAAATATTAAATGAAATGTTAGGATGTCAAATAATAAAAAACCCGGAAATATTTTATTCCCGGGTTATAAAGATCACTTAATAATTATTATTTTAATCAAGTACAGGTATAATAACTTTGTTAATAACGTGAATAACACCATTAGAGGCTCTTAGATCCACATCAATTATATCAGCATATCCCGTTGCATCGTTTCCTATTTTAGCGGTTTCATTTTCAACTTTCGAAAAAGCAAACTGCTCTAACAATGTATTCACTCTTCCGGATTTTACAACGTTCTGAGAAAATTTAAGTCCTGGTGAAACATGATACAGCAGAACGTTTGTAACAAGTTCTCTGTATTGTTCGGTTAATAAATCATTTACGCTTTGCAGATTCAGAGCAGCAGCTAAATCTTCAAATGCAGAGTTAACCGGTGCAAAAACCGTGAACTGACGGTTACCATTAAGTACATCTGCCAATCCGGCAAATTGTACAGCAGCTACAAGGTAAGCAAAATCGGGATTGCCTGAAGCAATCTGAACAATTGTCTGTCCGTTACCGGGACGTTTTTCTAATAGTCCGGCATTTTCAGATGAAACGGGATTTGTGGTTGCACTATCGGAACAGCCGATAAATGCAATAGAAAGAACTGAAACAGACAAAAAGAGCAAAAAGAGTCTTTTCATAACATCACCTTATATATTATTTTATGATTTGTTGATTGATTATAAAAACCAAACAACTATGAAATAAATAAAGTTCCATCATTAAATATCATTTTAAAAATTTCAACTTCTTCCTGTTTTATTTCCATTTAGAAAAAAAATAAAAGTTTAACAATGTTTGGATGAGAAATCGCAATCAGGAATTTTATTAAGTTTGTAATAATAAATGAGATTCTTATGAATGATCTGATAAAACAGAAACTTAAATCAATTGTAACACAATCAAATTATTTTGATAATTATGAAGACCGCCTTGTATACTCTTATGACGGCACACCTACACTCCAACAATTACCCGAAGCTGTTTTATTTCCTAAGAGTGACGAACAGATTTCTGAAATAATAAAACTTGCCAACCTGGAAAAATTTGCTGTTGTGCCAAGAGGAGCAGGTACAGGGTTAAGTGGCGGTTCTGTTCCAGTTGAAAACAGTGTTGTAATTGTTTTAACTAAATGGAATAAAATTCTTGAAGTTGATGATAAAAATTTAACTGCATGGGTGCAGCCCGGAGTTGTGACAGGAGCTCTTCAAAGAGAAGTTGAAAAACTTGGATTGTTTTATCCTCCTGATCCGGGAAGTTTAAATGTTTGTACTATTGGCGGAAATGTTGCAAGCAATGCCGGAGGTTTACGCGGACTTAAATACGGTGTAACGAAAAACTATGTACTCGGTCTTGAAATGATTTTACCAAATGGTGATCTTCTTAAAACCGGTGGTAAAAATATGAAAGATGTTGCCGGTTACAACCTGCGTGATTTTATTGTTGGAAGTGAAGGAACTCTTGGAGTAATAACAAAAATTTTGTTAAAACTTATTCCCAAACCAACACAGACTATAACTTTGCTTGCTTACTTTGATAAACTTACTGACAGCGCACAGGCAGTGTCTGATATTATTGCAGCCCACATTACTCCTTGTATGATGGAGTTTCTTGATAATACAACAATTAATTGTATTGAAGATTATGTTAAAATAGGATTACCGAGAAACAGTGAAGCCATCCTTCTTCTTGAAGTTGACGGCAGAGGCAGTGCTGTTGCTGAGGATGCCGAAACAATGAAAAATATTCTGAATAAGAATAAAGCATCATTAATTAAAACTGCAACAACTGAAGAAGAATCAAACCAATTAAAAACTGCAAGACGAACCGCATTCAGTGCACTTGCAAGAAGAAGACCTACCACAATTCTTGAAGATGCTACTGTTCCGAGAAGCGAACTTCCTGTTATGATTGAAAAGGTTACGCAAGCGGCTAAAATGTTCGATGTTATAATAGGAAATTTTGGTCATGCCGGTGATGGCAATCTTCATCCAACCTGTTTAACAGATGAAAGAGATAAACAGGAAATTGAAAAAGCTCATCGCGCATTTGATTTTATTTTTAATGAAGCAATAAAACTCGGCGGTACAATTACCGGGGAACATGGAACCGGACTTTCCAAAAAACATTTTCTTGAAAAACTTGCAGGCATTCCGGGTGTTGAAATGATGAAGAAAATTAAATCATCTATTGATGAAAATAATATTCTTAATCCGGGTAAGATTTTCACAATCTCTCCTAAATGTGAAGGCAGTTTACCCGTTAACAGAGAACAGATTAAAGATCTTTGATGAAACAATCTGCACATCACTCGGAATTATTAAAAGTACTGCCGCACGACGATATTCTGCAGCAGTGTATGCATTGTGGATTGTGTCTTGCAACTTGTCCGACTTATGAAATCACAAAAATGGAAAGATCATCACCACGCGGCAGAATTTATATGATAAAATCTGTTGCAAGGGGAGAGATGAAGTTAAGTGAAACTTTTGCGGAGGAAATGAATTTCTGTCTGGATTGCCAGGCTTGTGAAACTGCCTGTCCCGCCGGAGTTAAATACGGACGAATGGTTGAAACTGCCAGAGTGGTTGTAGATGAAGTTGGATATGGTGGAAAGTTTAGCGTAGCGGTAAAAAGATTTGCATTAAGAAAAATTGTTGCTTCCCGGAATACATTAAAATTTGTTTCCAGACTGCTATGGCTTTATCAAAAAACAGGTTTGCAAAAATTTATCAGAACTATTGGATTATTAAAATTATTTTCGAAGAAACTTTTTGAGATAGAAAAACTTTCTCCCGTTATCGCCGATAAGTTTTCAGATAAGCAGATTAAAGATGTTGAACTTCCGGAAGGTGAAGTTAAATTTACAACGGCATTTCACTTCGGCTGCCTGATGAACACAATGTTCGCTGAAATAAATATGGATACCATTGATGTGCTGAAGCATTGCGGGTGTAAGATCATTACTCCAAAAGACCAGGAATGTTGCGGATCGCTGAGTGGACATAACGGCGATATGGAATTTGCACTTAAGCTTGCCAGAAAAAATATTGATGCATTTGATAAACAAGATTATGATTTTCTGATTTCAAACTCTGCCGGCTGCGGTGCATTTATGAAAGATTATGCACATTTACTTGAGAACGATCCCGCTTATGCTCGGAAAGCAAAAAGATTTTCTTCTAAAGTAAAAGACATAATGGAATTTATTGCTGAACAAAAACCTGAAATGAATTTGAATTACAAAAACCAGAATGATTCCGTTACTTATCACGATGCCTGCCATCTTCTGCACGCACAAAAAGTAGGAACTAAGCCAAGAGATGTAATTAATTCTTTACCGGGTATTAAGTACACAGAACTTGAAGAATCGAGCTGGTGCTGCGGAAGTGCGGGTATTTATAATGTTGTGAGATATGATGACGCCATAAAACAGCTTGAAAGAAAAATGAATAACATAAAAAAAACAAATGCAAAAATAGTTCTAACGGGTAATCCGGGTTGTATGGGACAAATAAAATTCGGCACTCAAAAATTTAATGTTGATGTTGAAGTTATTCATCCGGTTACTTTGATTAGACGTTCATTAAAGAAAAACCAGGCTTAGATTAATTCATCCCACAATAAATGCTGAAGAATTTCTATTAGCATAGCAGTAAGGTCCAAAATAATTTTATAATTGAAAATAAATATCGAATTCAATAATATTTCCAATCATAATTATTACTCAAAAAATGGAACCCAATTTCGTCCCTAAAGGGACTCTTAATACTTGGCGTAATAAATATCTATAAATATTTAATCCCTAAAGGGATTATGGTCGTTTTAAAGAACAATTAAAAGTTATTTTGTCCCGATAGGGACAAAATATTTATAGAAAAAGTAAAACAAAAAAATCAAAGTCCCTTTAGGGACGGCATAAAAAGATTATATTGGACAGGTATGCAGCAGATAGATAAAATCAATTAATTCATTTGCATTTAAAATTTTATTTAATATTTTTATCACAGTATTATTTGAACATATAATTGAGGTGGTTGTGGGGTAACTGTTCTAAATATTTTTGAGCCTTTCAATATTAGTTTGGCACGATTGTTTACTCTCTCTCTCTCTCTCTCTGTGGGGCGAAAAGATGAGACTGAAATTCTTGTGCCCGTTTCTTATTCTTCCTTATGAAACATTTCTGTTTTTATTTTTATTCCATTACTCTACCTGCTCATTTAACATTGAGCATTTTCAATTTAACATTTACTTTTACCCAACCGGTTTTACTTAATTTTAAGAAGTTGAAAATTTATTGTTAGTTTTTTCCTTCACCTAAAGGAGATAATAAAAATGTTGAATTTTATGAAATCCCGCTATGCGTGGAGAACTTTACTTTTTACTTTTTTTGCTTTATTTAATTGTTGTTTACTCGCACAGGAGATTGATCCATACAAATTCTTCCCTTCTTCTGTTGGCAATGTTTGGGAGTATGCACATTCATCAGGTACGCTAAGATATGAGATTGTCTCAGATTCTCTTTTACCTGATTCTAGTAAATATATTTACTTTGCACCTAATTCTGATCCTGTTTATAGAATTGGATTGAACTATGAAGTATTCTGGATTCCAACTGATTCATCATTAAATTGGCTATATTATAAATTAGATGCCGATACTGGTTTTTCTTGGATTGTTGATATTCATCATATTATTGACACTTTTTACGTTTATAAACTAGCAAAAGTGAGATCGATTTACGAGGGAATCTTCTTCAATCGTTACACAACATTCAAGGAAATAACTTATTATCAATATCAACCCGACAGTATAATAAATGAATTTTCTTGGCCTGAGTATACTGAAACGCTTGCATTTGGAATTGGATTAGTTAGTGTTTTTGATGAAGAAGGAGGTGGCCCTGAGAGAATTCTTCAAGGATGCATTATCGATGGCGATACAATTGGAATTATTACATCTGTTGAAAATGAAATCATTGGGTTAAATTCCTTTGAACTTTTTCAGAATTACCCAAACCCATTCAACCCAACTACAACAATTAAATATAGTATTGCAGAACCACAAAAAGTAAAGCTTATTATTTATACTCTATTAGGTGAAGAGGTCCAAATATTGGTAGATGATTATAAATTCGCCGGCAATCACTCTGTAATTTTTAACGCGAGTGATCTTGCAAGCGGTGTTTATATTTATACATTATTTTCCGGTAATCAATCAACATCTAAAAAATTAATTTTGTTAAAATAAATTTAAGCTGGAGTAAAAAATGAAAAAGCTTTGTTTAATAATACTGATGTTATTGATTCCGTGTTTAGCTAACCTTCAAGCGCAAGTCGATGAAATGATGTGCACACCATCCGGTGTTGAAAATATTTGGGAAGGACAGATAGGAGGCTATGTTTTACCTGCAGAAGGAACAATCAATGTGCTATTTATATTTGCACAATTTCCTGACGATAATCATCTTCCAAGTGATTCATCCTGGGTAAAAGGTCAGGCACCAACAAATATGCAAGGCTGGGTTGATCAAACCTGGAGTGAAAATCCTACGCCAGGATCAATGACTCATTACTTTAACGAGATGTCTTTTGATAAACTCAAGTTTATAGGAAAGACTGTCTCAGTTATCGCACCACAAACAAGAGACTGGTATTTGACAAATAATAAAAAACGAGGTGACATTCATACTGAAATAATTCAACAACTTGACCAAACCTGGGATTTTGCAGAGTTTGACAATTGGGATTATGAAGGAAACTATAATCACATAAATCAACCTGATGGAATTGTTGATATGGTATTCATAGTGTGGCGAAACATTGCAAATGAATTTCCACGAACACCTATTGATTCTGTTACTATAGTTTATCAAGAATTAATTATGGGCAGATATGCTGATTTAGGTTGGGGTTGGCCAGATATATTAGTCGATAAAGGTCAACGAAGATTGAAGATGGACTTTTGGCCTGATACGACAAATAAAATACCTGGTGGTTCAGGTGCAACACTTACAGATTGGTTTACTGAGAATATGTTCCGATTCTCTATTCACGAGTTTGGGCATTACCTCCAAGGCGGGAACGGTCAACACGTTGGTTATGGATTTTGGGGATTACTTTCGGGTTGGGGAATAAAAGGTTATGTTGCAAATGCTTTTGAAAGATACCGGCTTGGTTGGATAAACCTTAATACTATTGAGGCTTCGACAAGTCAGACAATTCAAAATGCAACTTTACCGGATTTTGTAACTACAGGTGTTGCTTACAGGCTTGTGATAGACACATCATCAAATCAATATTTCTATATAGAAAATCATCAGAATCATACTAATTGGAAATATCCAAGTGCAACTATTGAAGACGGTATTTATATTTTAAGACAAAATGGTGCTGGAGGGGATAATACCTTTATGCACTGCATTGCAGCAGATGGAAGATGGAATTGGACTGTCAATCAGCGTCTCCAAAATCCCTTTAGTTCAATTCCTCCTTTTTTAGCAGTATATAAGAATTCCGGAATAAACAGAGTAGATGGTTACCACGACCTAGAATTTGTACCCTGGAAATGGAATGGGATAAATCAAGCACCGCAGCCAATTGTTTTTACTGAGGATGCTGAAGGTCAATCTTTATTAGATATACGTCATCCAGGAGATGGCAAAGATGCTTTTAGATTAGGATACAATGAGGTATGGTCACCATACAGCAATCCTAATTCTCAGGATAAAAACAAAACGGCTACTCCTTACGGTATTAAACTTAACAGTTTAACAAATGGCGTTTATTCTATTGATATATATGTTAATACATCCCTGAATGCACCGCCTTCAAAACCACACCTTGGCTGGTATCATCCGGGTACTGGACCAATTTATCAGGGATGGATTTATTTAGGTTGGGGAGCTGATTTATGGGATGAATACCCGATTGAGTCTGATGTTAACTGGTCTGAATTGCAGAGAAAAATAGGCACGGGTAACTGGACAACAGTTTATTCAGGTCCAAGCCGATATTGGTCGGATGGAAGTATAACCTACAACCCAAACGGAACAACTCCCGTTTATTTCAGAGTAAGAGTAAGGGACAGCCAGAATCTTTGGTCATTATGGTCGGAGTTGTTTGATACTAAAATGATCGATAGTGAAATAGGTGTCGAAAAGAAAAAGTTAACAGGTAACTCAACGGGAGGTGAATCAGCAGGTTATGCAGTATCACAAAATTATCCAAATCCGTTCAATCCATCAACAAAAATTTCTTATTCAATAAAAGAAGATGGATTTGTAACACTAAAGGTATATGACATTCTTGGAGTTGAAATTGCCACCCTTGTCAATGAACAAAAAACAGCAGGAAGTTATGAAGCAGAATTCAATGCAGCAGAATTTCCAAGCGGAATTTACATTTACAAATTACAATCCGGATCATTCACAGATGTAAAGAAAATGATGTTAACTAAGTAAGGAAATGATCTCGTTAATCGGGGGTAAACTGCACTTATCCCCGATTATCAAATCACCAAAACTTATTCTACTTTTTCATCCCACAATAAATGTTCAAATGTTTCCCTGTTGCGAACTACTGAAACTTCTTTTCCATCTATCATTATTTCAGGGGCACGGCGGCGAGCGTTATAGTTTGATGCCATTACCATTCCATAAGCACCTGCAGACATAATTGCCAGCAGTTCACCGGATTTGATTTCTGTTATTTCTCTGTCCTTAGCAAAATAATCACCGGATTCGCAAACAGGTCCGACAATATCGGCATGGATATTTTTTCTATCATCGTTTTTTATAACAGGCTGGATATGATGATATGCCTGGTAAATAGTTGGACGAAGCATATCATTCATAGCAGAATCAACGATAATAAATTTTTTATTGCCATTTGTTTTATTGTATGTAACAGAAGTTAACAAAACTCCGGCATTGGCTGTTAGAAATCTGCCCGGCTCAAAAAATATTTCACAGTCAAGTTTGTTGAATAGCGGAATAATGCGTTCTGCAAACTCAGTGATGGTAAAAGATTTATCGTTGTTGTAATCCACACCAATCCCGCCGCCGACATCAAAATGTTCCAGCTTTAATCCGTCTGATTTTAATTCAAAATAAATTGCAGAAAGTTTTTGAACTGCTTCAACAAAAGGCTCAACAAATGTTATTTGTGAACCGATATGCATATCAATTCCGGTAAAATTAATATGCTCAAATTTTTTACGGTTCTTATAAATATTCACGGCTGATTTAACATTAATACCAAACTTGTTATTAGATAGTCCTGTTGATATGTATGGATGGGATTTCGCATCAACATCAGGATTAACACGAAGTGCAACATTGGCTGTTACAATCATCTCACCTGCAATTTTGTTAATCAGTTCAACCTCTTCTTCACATTCTGCTTTTATCATCAGTAATTTTTTTTCTAATGCAAGCTTTATTTCATTTGATGTTTTGCCGACACCGGACATAATTATTTTATCTGTATTTATTCCGGTTTTAAGAGCACGGTAAAGTTCGCCTTCAGAATTTACATCCACTCCGCTGCCAAGATCTGTAAAAGTTTTAATTACATTTAGATTAAAGTTTGATTTCATTGCATAAAATATTTTATGATTAATATTTTCAAATGCATTTTCAAATTCCTGGTATCGTTTTATGAAGTAATTTTTACTGTATACATAAACAGGAGTTCCGTGTTGTGCAGCAATATGATTAAGTGAAATATCTTCAATGTACAATTCATTGTTTTTATATTTGATAAATTCTGTTTCAAAGTATTGCATATATATCTTTCTGTAGGGGAGGGGCTTGCCCCTCCCGTTATTTGTAATGATGATAGTAAATATAACTGTGTACTTGTTTAATCAAGTAGATAATCCCAGTCAATCAGAATATTATATTGTGCTGTAATGCGCCTTAGCGGACAGGGCAATCCGCCGGCGGCGGACTGTCCCCGCATTACTGATATAGATAATATTTCTGTGACAATTTTCTAAAACCTTCGACATCCTTATTCAGATATTCTCTAATATCCTCAACCCGCTGATTTATTATGAACTTTTCCCTGATCTTGCTTGTACCTAAAACTTTATCAAACATATTATCATTCTTTCCTTCGATAATTAAATTCCTGCCCGGATACAATTCATTAACAGCTTGAAGAAAATAAAACTGTATTTCCATCAGGTTCACTGTTGAATAATCTGTTATATAAATCTGAACACCGTGAAGCATTTTATCCTTACCAAATCCGTAAAAAGGTTTATATGAAATTGGTCTGAAAGATACACCTGCAAGATTATACGAATTCATTTTGATGGTCATATCCTGCGAGTTTATCCAATCAGCGGCAAATGTCTGGAAGGGAATAGTGTATCCAACTCCTATTGAAATTACATTTCTTAGTTCACCAATAATACCCGATGCTGTGTAATAGAATGAAGAATAGTAATGCGGTACGTGAGGTGATGTTAAAATCCAGGGAAGTCCGGTTTGCTCAAAATACATATCTCTTGTCCAGCTTTCCATCGGGACAACCTGCAGTTTGCATTTTTGTGTCTTGCTTAGTAAACCTTCTTCATTTAATAACAATGCAAGTTCACCAACTGTTAAACCATGAACATAAGGTATTGCAAACTGACTGACGAAGGAATAATATCCATCCTCAACTATGTTCCCTTCAATCCTGCTGCCGCCAAGAGGATTAGGGCGGTCGAGAATAATAACTTCTTTATTATTTTCAGCGGCTGCTTCCATTACAACACCCATTGTACTTATATAAGTGTATGATCTGCTCCCTATATCCTGTATATCAAAAAC
>JAWOIK010000361.1:0-4517 GCA_046484705.1 Ignavibacteriaceae bacterium
GTACAGAGATGCAGGTTATCACGAAGTGGAATTCCAGTCCACAGTGGGCAGTCGGCAGTTGGTAAGTGGATTATATTATTACCAACTTAAAGTAGGCGAATATGTTGAAACGAAAAAAATGGTGTTGTTGAAATAAGGAAGATCTTCCAAATAGTAAATAGTTACAAATAGACAAGGAATATAAAAATGAATCCTGTTTTTTATTTTTTAATTATAGCAATATTATTTCACTCCGAATTATTTTCCCAATGGAAACCCATCAATCCGCGTCCTTTTTTAGATGATTGTTTCGTTGCCCAAGCTGATTTTAATAATTGTAATGTAGTTACAAGAAGAGGAAATTTAGTAACCTCTTCAGATGGTGGTAATTCCTGGAATTATCATTTTACGCAGAGTTTTATGCAAATTAAAAAAATATATTTCATTGATGAAAATTATGGATGGGCAGCAACAACCTCAGGAATTTCCAAAACTACAGATGGTGGTTATAATTGGGAAGCTATAGGAGATAGTCTGGAATTTGCAAACTGGGATTTTTTCTTTCGGGATCAACTTTCCGGATGGTCCGTAGGAAATGCCTATGTAAAATCCACCACAGATGGAGGGCAGGTATGGAATACACATACATTCTCTGATAATCCAGTCCTTAGATTTATTGCAGACTATAATGATACTATTTTGTTTACAGGAGGTTATGAATTCTTTAGAACAACAGATAAGGGTGAAAATTGGCATGCACTACCTAACCCGTTAAATTTTTACCGTTGCAGAAATTTCTTAACTGTAAATACTGATTCACAATCAGTAGGGCTACTTATTGGTGATTATACAGGTATACCTCAAAGAAGTTGTATAGCCAAAACAACAGATGAAGGAAATAATTGGGAACTTTCATTCCCTAATTTTAGTGGAGCAATGATTAATGACCTAGAATATTATGATGGTTTACTTCTCACGTGCGGAAACAATTATGTATTTAAATCCACTGACCTTGGTGAAACCTGGGATTCGTTGGAAGTGCCCATGGCAGCATATAGTAAAATTCTTTTTGCATCTGATCAAATCATTTATATTTCAGGATTGAATGGGGCTTTAATCAAATCAACGGATGGCGGAAGTTCTTTCTTTTCACTTCATGAAAGCTTGTTTGGTGTTAATAATATGGACTCTCCATCCATTTCTCTCTCAGATTCTCTTCATGGATATTTGGCTACTAAGTGGACTCCACCGAAAATATATAAAACCTCAGATGGCGGTTACACTTTTACTGATATAACACCCATCGGATTAAATAATGATGTAATTAAAATATACGCAGTGTCAAATCAAATGGTCGTTGTCTCTTCTGACAACAGAATTTTAACTACAAAAAATGGAGGAGAAAGCTGGAAAATTTCTTCGTACGGTCCGATAAACACATACGTAGCTCAAGATTTTTATTTTAAAGATACACTGAATGGTATGGCCGGCTGTAGTTGGAATCTAATACGTGAAACAACTAATGGAGGGGATTCCTGGACAAACCGATCTTTTGGAACAACACAAGAACATATTAATTTTATTAGTTTCCCTGATCAGGACTACGGGTACTTTTCTACATCTAATAAATTATATAAAACTACAAATGGTGGGGTGGATTGGGAATTTTTAAGTTATAAGGAATTTGGAAAGTTTAAATTTGTTGATAGAACCAGGGGTGTCGCTTATAATGGTAGTGCTATTTTGAATACGATTGATGGCGGTTTAAGTTGGACAAATGGAGCGTTGATTGATTGTATAGATTTCGATATTAAAAAAAATGGGCAGGGCTCTGTACTATTTCTTCTTACATATGATTCGTTACATATTTCTTATGATTTAGGCATAACGTTCGAATCTGAAATAATCCCATTTTCAGATCTAAAAAATATCACAATGATAAATCCTGCCACTGCCTGGTTTTCGGGAACATATGGGAAACTAGTCGGGTATCATAATCCTTCCATTCCGTTGGACGTTCAATTGAATAATTCAAATAATATAATTGAAAATTATACATTGAAGCAGAACTACCCCAATCCTTTCAACCCGAGCACCAAAATAAGTTGGCAGTCACCAGTAGGCAGTTGGCAAACATTGAAAGTGTTTGATGTTCTTGGAAGGGAAGTAGTAACACTGGTTAATGAGTATAGAAATGCTGGCAGTTATGAAGTTGAGTTTAATTCTGCTGGATTGGCAAGCGGAGTTTATTATTACCAGTTGAAATCTGGAAGTTATGTTCAAACAAAAAAGATGATATTACTTAGATAAATTGAGGCAATTGATGAAAAATATAATATTTTTAATCTTTTTTATATCCACAAAAATACTTGCTCAGTGGATACCAATTCATCCTTATCCATTTGTTGATAGATGTTTTGCATTCGATGGAGATGATGAAAGCTGTCGCGTTATTTCTCAGCGAGGGAATCTGATAATGTCCACTGATGCCGGTAATTCCTGGAATTATAACTTCACAAGTTTTAATCCAGACATTGGGAAAATATTTTTTGTTAATGAAAATTATGGGTGGGCATCCAATGGTACTCAATTACTAAAAACAGAGGATGGAGGTTATAACTGGCAGGAAAAAGGGTTTGTTCTGACCTCATCTTATCCTGATTTTTTCTTTAATGATACACTTAATGGATGGGCAGTTGGTGGCAGTTATGTAAAATCAACAATTGATGGAGGAGAAACATGGAATATTGATACATTACAAGGAAATCCAATGCTTCGATTTATATCTCAGTACAATGATTCAATCTTTTTTACCGGAGGTATGAAACTATTTCGATCAATCGATTATGGAGAAACCTGGAATCAACATTCTGACCCTCTAAATTTTACACAATACAGAACGTTTTTATCCATAAATAATATTGGGTTTATAGTTGGTAACTATTATAACATCGCAAAAACAACTGATGCGGGTGAAACATGGTCATTAGTTTTCCCCAATACCGGATACTACCAGGTCCACGCAATGAAGTATAACAATGGATTGATAATAACATGTGGAAGTGATAGAGTTCTGAAGTCAACAGATTTTGGTAATAGCTGGGATTCTGTTGCAGTGCCAATGGCTAACTACCATACAATATATTTTGCGACGGACAGTGTTATTTATATATCTGGTGAAAAAGGTGTTTTAATAAAATCCACTGATCGAGGAAATTCATTTATTGCTGTATCAACAAACTTTATCAATGATCCTATCTTTGCCACATCTTTTTCAGATTCATTAAACGGTTATATAATTACTAATCTTAATCCAAAAGTATATAGAACCATGGACGGAGGTAAAATATTCAGCGATATAACTCCACTAGGAATGTACGAGTCAGCCCATAACGTATATGCTGTTACAAATGAAATGGTTATTGTTACCTCTGACAATCGAATTTACGTGACAAAGGATGGTGGATTTAATTGGATCTATTCATCCTATGGGCCAGGCAACACATATGTACCAAATGATATTTACTTCAAAGACACTTTAAATGGAATGGTTGTATGTGGATGGAATCTGATAAGAGAAACTACTGATGGGGGAAATAGCTGGACAAATAAATTGATGGGCACTACCCAGGAACATATTCAATCTGTTAGTTTTCCTGATACTTTAAATGGGTATTATTCTACAGGAGATAAACTATATAAAACAACCAATGGTGGATTGGATTGGCAATTTCTTCGAAATTTAGACATGATGTTTTCAAAGATCAGATTTGTTAATTCAAATGAAGGAGTAGGTGGAGGTTATGGCGGCATATTTTATACAAATGATGGAGGAATGAATTGGACCCGTTCTGATGAGATTGGTTATGTTAATAGCTTCGATATAAGAAAACATGGTAACAATTCGGTTTTGATGGCATTAAAATTTGATTCTCTTTATACTTCGTATAATCTTGGTTTAACATGGGAACGGAAATTTATTCCCTTTGCGAATCTAACAAATATACAAATGCACGAGCCTTCAACCGCTTGGCTATCAGGTGATAAAGGTAGCATTGCCAAATATTATATTGAATCATTACCATCCAGTGTTGAATCCCAGTTTTTTATAAACAAATTCACCCTCTTACAAAACTATCCGAACCCTTTCAACCCACGCACGAAAATCAGTTGGCAGTCGCCAGTCGGAAGTTGGCAAACTTTGAAAGTGTATGATGTACTTGGCAGAGAGGTTGTAACATTAGTTGATGAGTATAGAGATGCTGGTTACCACGAAGTTGAATTTCAGTCGGCAGCAGGCAATGGGCAGTTGGCAAGTGGAATTTACTTTTACCAGTTGAAGGCAGATAAGTTTGTTGAAACCAGGAAAATGATTTATTTAAGATAACGTAGGTTATTAAAATGAAAACTAACTTTTTCGTTCTTCTTGTTATGATCTTTACTCAGATTGTGAGCGGACAAAACGCTCCGCAATGGATTATTTATAATACTTCCAATTCTGCAATCCCATCAAATTATGTAAATCATATTGCAGTTGA
>JAWOIK010000106.1:0-5513 GCA_046484705.1 Ignavibacteriaceae bacterium
GTACTTGGATGATTCAAGTCCTTCAATAGAAGATCTCAGAGTAAGTGCCAGATCCATAATGGTGAGTCCGGCTTCAACTAATTTTTCTCTTTTAGGGAAAACAGTCATTTCAGGTTTACCAGCCCGTGAAGAGTTATCAAGATTTATGAGTCCGGGAACTTCTTTTATCTTACTCATAAATTCATCTTTCAGCTCTTCAAGCATTTCAAGGTCTTGTCCCATAAGGAATAACTGGACGGGTGCGCCGGGGCCGCCCATTCCGGATGCAAGATCAACCTGTATTTTTGCATCCGGAACATCTGCCAGATCTTTTACAAAAACAGATATCATATCCTGAAGGGCAATGTCCCTGTCTTTCTCATCAACAAGCTGAATAAGCATACTCGCCATATTTGCACCAAGATCAATATCACTTTTCTTTCCAAGATCGGTAAGCATATGAACTACTTCCGGATGTTTTTTAATTCTGTCTTCAACCTGCCGGATCAGCTTTGAGGTTTCGTCAAGGTTATAGCCCTGCGGCATTTCTATTGTAACTCTGATTTTCCCATCATCTAATGTTGGAAGAAATTCAAATCCAAGCTTTGGACCAAAGACAAACATTGTTATGAAGAATAAAACAAATGAACCTATCACAACGAACGAGCTTCGGGTTTTATTGGCTAAAACAGAATTTAATATGTTTTTATACATGCGGGTATTGTTGTCTTCAAATTTGTTCATGAGCCTGCTGAACCAGGTATGCTTAACGGTCTTAGGAAGAATAAGAGATGCAAGCATAGGGGTTAATGTGAACGACATAATAAGCGAAAAGATGGTTGCAAATACTGCCGCAAGTGCAAGTTCCTTTAACCACATACCAACCATTGATGACATATTTGCAATAGGCAGGAACACAACAATATTTGTTAATGTAGATGCCAGAACAGCAACTGTTACTTCCGAAGTTCCTTTAAAGGAAGATTCCCGGTTATCCTTTCCGAGACCTTTATACCTGAAAATATTTTCAATTACAACTATAGAGTTTGCAACAAGCACACCGACCGAAACAGACAATCCCATCAAAGACATCATATTAAGCGACATATCGAACATCTGGAACAACAGGAAAGTTGAAAGAATTGACGTAGGCATTGAAAGCGCAACAATGATTGTTGACCTGATGTCATGCAGAAACAGGAACAGAACCAGTGCGGTTAATATCACACCAAGAATAATATTGTTCATGGTGTCGTCAACACTGCTTTGCACAAACACAGATTCATCATTCACAACAGCGATATCGCATCCGGCTGGCAAAGTGGTTTTAATTTCAGGCAGAGATGCATGTATAGCATTTGCAACATTAACAACGTTTCCATCGGCACTTTTAATAATACCAAGCTTTACAACGTTCTCATTTCTGAACTCTTCTTTTATGTTATAGTATATGGTTTTTTGCCTTATATCTTTACCTGCATCAAGAACATCGGCAATCTGTCTTAATTTTTTAGGTCCGTATGCAGTTGGGATCTCAATTTCTTTTATCATATCAGGATCGGAGAATTCGCCCTGAAGTCTGACAGTATATTCCTGATCATTAATCTGAAAGTATCCGCCGGGTATATCCATATTATGAGCAGCAAGAATTTGCGTAAGCTGTGGAAGTGATATCGTGTTTTCAAAAACTGTTCTGTTATCAAGAACAATTCTCATTTCGCGTTCCTGTCCACCTGTTAAGTTAACAGTTGCAACGCCCTCGATCTGTGAGAACCGGTCTCTCAGGGTTTTATCAGCAATTTCATAAAGTTCGCGAGGATCAAGGTTACCGCTGAGTATTACATCAACAACCGGAAAAGCTTTTAAATCTACTTTCTGAACAATAGGCGTCTGAGCATCCGCAGGAAGATCGTTAAGAATTGCATCAACTTTATCCTTCACTTCCTGGTTTGCAACATTAACATCTTTACCCAATTGAAATTCTATAATTAGAATTGAGATGCCATCAAGGGAATACGACTCTACTCTTTCAATCTTTGTTACTGATGATACAGCGTCTTCAAGCCGTTTGCTTATAAGTGTTTCAACTTCTTTAGGACCTGCACCTGGATAGATAGTTGAAATTGTTACATAGGGAATTTCAACATCCGGTGCGAGATTAAGATTCAGACTGAAAAATGCAATGGCACCGAAAATTAAGAAGACAAGAAGTCCCATAGTTGTCATTACGGGACGATTGATAGATATTTTTGCAAGAAACATTTTGTTTTCCTTATTGAATCACATTTACTTTAACACCATCAGTTAACTGAGCGGCTCCGCGTGTAATCAGATTGTCGCCGACATTCAATCCCTGAGAAACCTCATAATAAATTCCGCTGTCGTTTCCATTTGATATATATCGTTTCTCAGCTTTACCTTCTTTTTCAACAAACACAAACCGTCCGCTTTCATCTGTCATCACAAGATTCCTGGGAACCACAATAGCTTTTGGATTTTCATAAACAAGTATTTTAACGTCAATAGTTAAACCGCTCTTCAATTCATTTTTAGGATTATCAAATTCAACCTCTGCGAAGAAAGCCTGTTTATAAGGATCAACAGACATTGATATCTCAACAATTTTTCCCCTGTATTCTTTTCCGCCGACAGTTATACTTGCAGTCATACCTTTTTTAATGTCATTAATCTCTTTTTCCGTTATCCATATTTTAGTCCTCATTTTATTAAGCTGTGCAACAGTGAATAAAGAAGCTTCGCTTTTAACGTTATCACCTTCTTTCACTTTCACATCAACAATAGTTCCGCTGAAGGGGGCTTCAATAAATATAAGTTTATATGCTGCCTCATAATTTCTTTTATTCACAAGATATTGTGTCTCAACGCCATCAAAGTTTGCCTGAGATGTTTCGCCTGCTGCAAGCAATGTCTTCATTCGTTCATATGTTTTCTCAGAATTTTCAAAAGCTGCTTTTGCCTGCTCATACATTGCCCCGGGATGATCAATGGGAAACTGAACAACAATCTGATCCTCTTTTACATAATCACCTACCCGGAAATTTATTTTATCAATCTTTCCTCCCAGCGGAGCTCCCTTGGTGGCTTCTTTGATCCCTGCCAGCTTAGAAAAGTAACTTTGAAATTTTTCAAACGGCTGATGCTTCACAGTTTCAAGCTGAACAGGAACTCCCTCTTCGCCTTGAATCTGCTCCATGCTTTTTGCTTCTTCTTTATCATCGCCGCATGCTGTAAAGAATAGCAGCAATGACATTGCCGGTAATAAAATCATTCTTAAAATTTTTGTTATTGAGATCATTTTAATAATACTCCTGGTAAATGAGTTTTGTTTTAATTCTTTGGTAAATATGGATCGATATAATTATTGTCTATTCTTCCCATTAGCTGTTCAAGCTCGTATTTAGTAATAATATAACTGTGAATTGATTGAATCCTGTTAATACGTGCCTGCTTCAAAGCAACATCGGCATTCTGTACTTCAAGCTGATTGCCGGTTCCTTCTTTGTATCTGATAGTTGCAATTTCATATGCGCGTGCTGCAAGATTCACATTGCGCTCCTGGGCTTCAACGAGACTCTGCACTCTTTTCAGTTCAAGCATTTTGGCTTTAACCTGGTTTGTTATATAATCTCTGAGCTGCTCCAATTGCTGTTCAGTTTGTTTATAAGTAATTGTTGCCTGCTCGACCCGGTTTCTAGTTCTGTGACCTTTCCACAGGTTCATTGAAAGACTTACGCCCACTGTTGCCGAGTTATAATTTTGAAAATCCCATTCATCCGACGAACCGGCATAAGTATAATTGCCGAACGCAGCCACAGTAGGCCAGTATTCTGAAACGTCAAGGGCAATGAATTCCTCATCCACGTCCATCTTAAGTTTTAAACTTTGCAAACCTTGGTTGTTTGATAATGCGAAATCAATCATATCCGCTTCATCGGATAATTCTTCCGGACGATAAACAAATTCGCCGGTCACGTCAATGTCAAGAGACTGATCTATTCCAAGCACAAGTTTTAAATCGTTCAAAGTTGTTGAAAGCATGTTTTCCATTTGCATTAAAGAAGGTCTTATATTTTCAACCTGCACCTCTGCCTGCATTCTGTCAAAATCAGAAACCAACCCCTGCTCAAACAGAGCATTTACATTTCTAAAATTTTCCTGTGCATTCTCAAAACTTGCTTTTGTGATTGAAAGCAGTTCTTTCATTAGCAGTGAGCCGTAAAATGCTCTTTCAACATTCAGTTTTGTTTTACCTATTGTATTTCGCAATTCGGCAACGGACAGATCATAATAGATCTGTGACGCACCTATACCTCTGAAAACGGCTGAGCTGAAAAGAATCTGTGTCAGTGTGAGCGATGCCTCATAGTTGTTTGTCTGTGCAAAGGACTGAAGCTGTGTCTGCATCGGTCTGAATTTATTGTCATCTCTCGGTAGAACACCCTCATCAAACAATATGCTGTATGTTGCATTAGTCAGCAGAGCTTCAAAATCCGGAAACGGCATTTTTGGTTTTTTAAGAAAATGCGCAAAGTTGGCGGACAGATCCAGACTTGGAAGTGCATATCCGAAAGCCTCACTTACAGCAGCTCGCGATCTTTCTGTGTTCATCAGAGAAATCTTCACATCTGGATTATTTTCAAGTGCAAGATGAATGGCATCATCTAACGTAAGGATCCGTGATTGTGAATTAATATAATCCGATGAGACGAAGACGGTTAATACTATTAATATTAAACAAAAGTGTTTCATTGACAGCTCGCAAATATTTTGGTGATTGTGCATAGGGAAGTTGTATCATAAATAGCATTGTTTTTATAAGCAATATGGTAAAAGTATTTTAGTTCAACTAACGACATCATTTCCCCTGATATCAGAAAAAAGTAAAAAATAAGATGCTTTAAAATACATCTGTTAAGGTAAATTCTATTACCTGAACTGAATGACTTTTAGGAATAATTTTAAGATTTAGTATCCTTACAGAAAACATTCTTAACAGTACAACTAAAATAAACGTTCGCTAAAACATTGATTTTGACACTTATCACAAAAGAGGTTAGTCTTTATAACTTGAAGCCAAAAATCGATTTTGTTATGTTAATCATTAATAATTCGATGTGAAATAATATTAAGAAACCAATGGGAACAAAGTATAAAGGAAATAAGAAGGAAGTAAGAGTTCTTGATGCATATATCAGGTTTTCACGGGCATCATTGTCAATTCAAAACCATCTCAGCAGGCATTTAATTGAGAATGCACTCACAATCAGCCAGTTTGGCGTGCTGGAAATTCTACACCATATTGGGCCTTTAAATCAAAAAGACCTTGCTAAAAAACTGTTATCGAGCAACAGCAACCTTGTTACGGTTATTGATAATCTGGAAAAAGGCGGACTGGTAAGAAGAGAAAGAAGCGAGGCTGACAGGAGAAATTTTATTGTTCACCTGACAGATAAAGGCAGGAAAGTTATTGTAGAGATTTTTCCAAAGCATCTGAACATGATCTCGGAAACGTT
>JAWOIK010000117.1:0-9674 GCA_046484705.1 Ignavibacteriaceae bacterium
AAAAAATAGTCCTGAGTTTAACTCTAATCATGAAATAGACAAGGATTATGAAAAAGTATTATTCGATCATTACATTAATGCTATCCAACCCGTAAAGAATGAAATGGAAAGTAAATAAAGTAACACCGAAAGTGATTTGGTGAAAAAGCATGTTAGTATTCTTAGTTCGTGCATAATATGATTTATTTAAAAATTATTTAAGAGAAAAATTATGGAAATCATAGGAACTCTCATCATTGGTCTGATTGCAGGAGTAGTTGCAAAGTTATTAATGCCGGGAAAAGATCCCGGAGGCTGCATAATCACAATGCTGATAGGAATTGCCGGCGCATTTGTTGCAACGTATCTTGGTAAATTTTTAGGAATTTATGAACCCGGTGAAACTGCCGGATTTATTGGTGCGGTTATAGGATCAGTACTAATATTATGGGTTTACAGAATTTTAGTTAAGAGAAAAAAATAAATTGTATTCTGAAAAATTATAAGCTGATTCTGCTGCGCCCATAAATTATATGATATGCCGAATAATAATTTTATAATCGGGCGAAATTCATTAGTTATATAGATGTAGTCCCTTTTTCATCCTTTCGCCCGATTGGTTCACTATAAATCAATACATATGTTAAAACTAAAACCGAATTTAATTCTGATTAATTGTTAATGGAGATAAATAAAAATGAAAAAACCAAAAAGAAAAAGAATTAACAATTCTAAGATTAATGATCTTGCTAAAAATACAGAGAGCGGGCAGGATGAATTTTTAACAACGAACCAAGGTTTGCGCATTAATGATGATCAGAACTCCCTTAAGGCGGGTGAACGCGGTGCAACGTTGTTGGAGGATTTTCAACTTCGTGAAAAAATTACTCATTTTGATCATGAAAGAATTCCGGAGCGAATTGTTCACGCAAGAGGCAGTGGTGCACATGGATATTTTGAGCTTAATAAATCTATGACAAAATATACTAAAGCAAAATTTTTGCAAACACCCGGCAAGCGTACTCCTGTTTTCATTAGGTTCAGTACCGTTGCAGGTTCACGCGGTTCTACAGATTTGGCTCGCGATGTGAGAGGATTTGCAGTTAAGTTTTACACTGATGAAGGTAATTTTGATTTAGTCGGAAATAATATGCCTGTATTTTTTATTCAGGATGCTATAAAATTTCCTGATCTTGTACATGCAGTCAAACCCGAACCGGATAATGAAATGCCACAGGCAGCCTCTGCACATGATACGTTCTGGGATTTTATTTCACTGATGCCTGAGAGCATGCATATGGTTATGTGGGCAATGAGCGATCGTGCAATTCCTAGAAGTTTGCGAATGATGGAAGGTTTTGGCGTTCATACTTTCAGGTTTGTTAATAAAGATAATAAATCAGTTTTTGTAAAATTTCATTGGAAACCTTTACTTGGAGTTCATTCTGTTGCATGGGATGAAGCACAAAAAATTTCAGGTAAGGATTCTGATTTCCACCGTAGAGATTTATGGGAAGCAATTGAAAGTGGTAATTATCCTGAATGGAATTTTGGAGTTCAGATAGTTGAGGAAAAAGACGAACATAAATTTGATTTTGATTTACTTGATCCTACTAAACTTATTCCAGAAGAGATCGTTCCTGTCCAAATAATTGGAAAGATGACTTTGAACCGTAACCCTGATAACTTCTTTGCCGAAACTGAACAGGTTGCATTTCATCCGGGTCATATTGTTTCAGGAATAGATTTCAGTAATGATCCTTTATTGCAAGGTCGATTATTTTCTTACACCGATACACAGCTAATCAGGTTAGGTGGTCCAAACTTTCATGAAATACCGATTAACAGATCTGTGGCACCGGTACACAATAATCAGCGTGATGGATTTATGCGGCAAACTATTAATGCCGGTAAATCAAGTTATGATCCTAATACAACAGGTAATGGCTGTCCATTTCAGGCTTCAGCTGTGGATGGTGGATTCGTAACATACAACGAAAAAATTGATGCTCGTAAAGTGCGGGCACGTAGCCGAAGCTTTTTTGATCATTTCAGCCAGGCAACATTATTCTTCAACAGCCAGAGCGAATCCGAAAAAAATCATATTGTGGATGCATTCCGTTTTGAATTAGGAAAGTTAAAAAATGAAGCTATACGAATGCGGGTATTAGGCATGCTCACACAAGTTGATAAATCTCTGGCTGCAAAAGTGGCACAGGGATTAGGTGTCTCAGTACCCAAATCACCAGAACAACCACTTAATCTTAGTATTCCAGCAGATGGAGATCCTAAAAAGTTTCAGCCGAAAAAAGTTAAGTCGTCAATTCAGGAATCAAAAGCGCTTAGCATGGCAAACACTGTTAAGGATACGATTAAAACCAGGCAGATTGCAATACTTGCTGCAGATGGTGTTGATGATGTATCATTAAATAAAATGAAACGTGCTCTTGAAGCTGCAGGAGCACAAATAAATATTATCGCACCTCATTTAGGAAATATCAAATCAGAAAAAAATAAACAGATAAAAGTACACCAGAGTTTTTTAACCGCTGCATCCGTTCTGTTTGATGCGGTTTATATTCCGGGAGGAAAAAAGAGTTCGGCTGCATTGCAGAATGAGCCGGACGCTATTCATTTTATTAATGAAGCTTATAAACATTGTAAGGCAATTGCTGCTGAGGCAGAAGGTGTGGATTTGTTGAATAAAACTGCAGCCGGAATTAAAATGAAAGATAAAACAAATAAAAATCTTCTGGCAAAAGGTGTATTAACTGATCGAACTCCAAAAGAATTTATCAAAGCAATTGCTCAACATCGTTTTTGGGAACGCGAAAAACCAGGCAAGGTGCCTGCTTAAAAAACATATGTTACTGCAATGTAAAAGTGTAGTAATAAAATTTTTATTGAACTTTTTTTCACCTGGTTGAGGTGAATTCCGCTGTAATGCCAAATCGGTTTCGGTTTGAGTGCCTAAACAAGAAATTAGTTTTACAGCTATCTGCAAATAAAAAAAATAATACTAAATAAATATAGAATGAGAGAAAATTACGGAATGAATCAAAGCAAAGAAAGTAAGAGTCCTTATACAAAATTCGTATTGATGTTAACTGGATCCTTTATAGCAATGTATGTTACAATGTATTTAAATACCTATGAGATAGACCACGTGTATTTCAGTCTTACGCGTTTTTACATGGCTTGTTTAGGGATTTCAGCGATGGCAGTGATAATGCTATTATTCATGTTAAATATGTACAAGGATAAAAAGAAAAATATTGCTATCATTTTGGGCAGTTTAATACTATTTGTAAGCGCTTTAACTCTGGTAAGAACGCAAACTCCTATTGGTGATGTACTGTATATGAAAGCGATGATTCCACACCATTCAATAGCTATTCTCACAAGTAAACAAGCAGATATAAAAGATCCGGAAGTAAGGAAATTAGCAGATGAAATTATAAAAGCCCAGGAAAAGGAAATATCAGAAATGAAAGCATTTATTAAAAGATTGCAATCAGATAAATAATTTATAATGAAGACAATAATGCCAGAAGATAACATCATATAAACATGAAACACAGGTTATTTGGCAAATGAAATTCAGAACTTAATATTTAATACGGAAAAACTTTCATCCATATTCATATAAGAATTAGTTTTTAAATTCAATAAATCAAAGCATAAATACATTAATAACAAAAAAGGAAAAAAGACATGAAAAAACAATCAAACACCGGTTCGAAGAACAAAAAAAAGTCATCTAAGATGTCAAACACTGAAGTAATGGAATCTTCTCAGCTAATGAAATTATTTGAAGGCGAATTGAAAGATATTTACTGGGCTGAGAAAGCTTTGACTAAAGCGATTCCTAAAATGATTAAAAATGCAACATCAAAAGATTTGATGGATGTACTAAAAAATCACCTTTCAGAAACGAAAAATCAGGTTACAAGGTTAGAAAAAGTGTTTAAATCAATTGACAAAAAAGCAGTTGCTAAAAAATGCGAAGCAATGAAGGGACTGATAAAGGAAGGTCAGGAAATTATTGAGGAATGTGAGGAGGGTGCGATGTGTGACGTTGGAATAATTTCGGCAGCACAAAAAATTGAGCACTATGAAATTGCATCCTACGGAACACTTCGCCAATTTGCCGAAACCCTTGCATTGAGTAAAGCAGTTGACTTGCTTGCACAAACACTCAACGAAGAAAAAGCTGCTGATCGAAAACTATACGACATTGCAGTTTCTGTTGTAAATGTTCAAGCGGCTGAACAACTATTGGAAGTTTAATATTCAACCAGTGTTCTTATAAGAATTAGTTTTTAAACTAAATAAAACAAAGCATATATAAATTCATAACAAAAAAGGAAAAATACATGGAAAAACGACCAAGCAACGGTTCAAAGAACCACGCAAAGAAATCTAAGATGTCAGAAAATGAAGGAATGGAATCTTCTCAGCTAATGAAATTATTCGAAGACGAATTGAAAGATATCTACTGGGCTGAAAAAGCATTGACTAAAGCGATTCCTAAAATGATTAAAAATGCAACATCAACAGATTTGATAGATGCACTGGAAAGTCACCTTTCAGAAACGCAAAATCAGGTTACCCGGTTAGAAGAAGTATTTAATTCGATTGACAAAAAAGCTGCTGCTAAAAAATGCGATGCAATGGAAGGCTTGATAAAGGAAGGTCAGGAAATTATGGAGGAATGTGAGGAAGGCGCAATGTGTGACGCAGGTATAATTTCAGCAGCACAAAAAATTGAGCACTATGAAATCGCATCTTACGGAACGCTTCGCCAGTTTGCCGAAACACTTGAATTAACGGAAGCGGTTGACTTGTTGGAGGAAACACTCAATGAAGAAAAAGCTGCCGATCAAAAATTATCAGAAGTTGCTATCTCTGCTGTAAATGTTAAAGCGGCTGAACAAGAAGTAGAGGCTTAATATTTAACCGTAATAGTTGCAAAAAAATCAAAATGCAAATAACAATCAATTAATCTGCTCCATAAGCCTCCCTTTTCGGGAGGCGAGTGGGGCTTAAAAAACGAGGATCAAAATGGAAAAAGAAAAAGCAATTGAAGTATTGAATTCACTCATCACTATCAACAACGATAGAATAGAAGGTTATGAAACTGCATCAAAAGAAACAGAAGAATCTGATTTAAAAGCCATGTTTGCACAATTCATTTCAACCAGTCAAAAATGCAAAGAAGAATTATCCAGGGAAGTAAACACATTGGGCGGCGAAGTAGCAGAAGGTACAAAGGTTTCAGGAAAATTCTTTCGTGCATGGATGGATGTAAAGGCAGCCCTCACAGGCAAAGACCGCAAAGCAATTCTCAACTTATGTGAGTATGGAGAAGATGAGGCAAAAGATACTTATGAAAAAGCATTAGAGAATGATTCAGAACATTTGAATCCAAAACAAATATCAATGATTGATGCGCAAAAAATGTCTTTAAAAGGTGATCATGACCATATAAAAGCATTGCGCGATGCGTTGGTAGAGGCAGATCATTAAGATTATTCTGAAAATTATTTCGACTGATTAAAAAATTGAATATTACGAGATCGCATCTCAAGGAACGATTTGCTGAAACACTTATCTTAACAGCAGCGGTTGACTTGTTAGAGTAAAACATTATAATTAGAAGAAGCGGCTGATGATAAGTAGACTGAAGTTGGAGTATAAATGCTGCTGAAGAACTTTAATATGTCTAAAATCTAAATAGCGTTCCAAAATATTAAAAGTGTTTTAGAAATTAGAATAGCAAGACACACGGAGAAATAATGTTTAGGTGATCAATGTGATTATTTTGATCACCCTTAGCATGTTACTGATCTTATCCAATAGTTATGAATTAGGATGATTGGGGTGAACTCCGCTGTAATGGCAGATCGGTTTCGGTTTGGGTGCTTAAATGAGAAATTATTTTTACAGTAAACCACAGATTTATTGGCAGAAGAAATTCAGTAATTAATATTTTATTTATGAATCTTACAACAGGTTATCCATACTGGTTAATTAACAGCGGATTGGTTGCTGCTTATCCAAAACTGGAGCATTCAATTAAAACGGATGTTGTTATAATTGGCGGCGGAATTTCCGGAGCTTTAGCAGCCTATTACATCAGTAATGCAGGTTTGGAGTGTAAAGTTGTTGATGGACGAACCATTGGTTTAGGCAGCACATGTGCCAGTACTTCCCTTTTACAATATGAGCTGGACAAACCTTTATCCATCCTTGCTGATCAAATTGGTTTCCATTCTGCAGCGCGTGCTTACGTAATGTGCAGTGAAGCAATTGACACTATTCAAAGCATATCAGAAAAAATAAAATTTAAACTATTTGAAAAACAAAAGAGTCTCTTTTTTGCTGTAAATAAAAAAGATAAAAAACTTATTGAATCTGAATTTGAGTATCGTAAAAAAGCAGGATTTCAGGTACAGCTTTTAGATAAAAAAGAAGTACGGCAGCGTTTCGGTTTCACCGCTCCGGCAGCTATTCTATCTTCTAAGGGCGCCACTACAGATGCATATATGTTAACGCATGCTTTGCTGAAGTCTATCATAAAAAAAGGTAATGAAGTATTTGACAGAACATTAATTTCAAAAATAGAATATAAAAGAAATGGAGTGAAACTATTTACGGAAAAGGGACACAGCATAACTGCAAATAAAATAGTTAATGCATCCGGTTATGAGATAACTGAATTTGTAGATAAAAAAATTGTAAAACTAAATTCAACCTATGCACTCGCCTCAGAACATATACAATCTCCAGTACCTGTTTGGAAGGATAAAACACTTTTGTGGAATACTGCTGACCCTTATTTATATATGCGTTTAACCAAAGATAACCGGGTTATTATTGGAGGACGGGATGAAGAATTTTATAATACATCGAAACGTGATAAACTTATTAAAAGGAAATCATCTTTGTTAAAAAAAGATTTTTCAAAACTTTTTCCCGAGATTGAACTTATTCCTGAATTTAGCTGGACCGGAACATTCGGCAGTACAAAAGATGCACTGCCATACATCGGCACATATAACAAAACCCCGCACACCTATTACGCATTAGGGTTTGGCGGAAATGGAATTACATTCAGTGTAATTGCAGCCGAAATAATTCGCGATATGATTACAGGTAAAACAAATAAAGATGCTTTGCTTTTTGCTTTTGACAGATAAATTAAGAAGTCATGTCCATTGAAGATTTGAATTATCGGAAAAAATCCTGGATAAAAATATGAACACTACAATAAATTTACCTCTGTATGCTAAATTATCCCAAATCCTTTTGGGATTATTTATTCTGTTTTTTATACTATACATAGGGCAGGCAATAATAATACCTTTAATATTTTCTTTTATCATTGCCATCTTACTAAATCCAATAGTTAATTATTTATGCAGAAAAAAAGTTAATCGTATTGCTGCCATTCTCATTTCAATTCTGTTTGCAATTATTTGTTTAGCTGCATTGTTATATTTTATTACCACCCAGATAATTATGTTTGGCGAGATGCTGCCGGAACTTGAAGAAAAAATTAACAGTCTTATTAATCAAAGTGTCCAGTGGATCTCACAAATTTTTAATGTAAGCACAGAAAAAATTAATGGATGGCTCGCTCAAATGCAGAAGGAAGCATTTACTGCCGGCAAATCATTAATAGGTCCCACTATTTTCTCTTTGGGTGGTCTGATCGCAGTATTCTTATTATTACCCATTTATATATTTCTAATCTTATGGTATAAGCAGTTGTTTCTTGAATTTATCAGCAAGCTTTTTCCTGCTGAACAACATAAAACAGTTGGTGAAGTACTTTTAGAATCAAAATCACTTATTCAGAACTATTTAGTAGGATTGCTTATACTGACTGGTATAGTTGCAGTTTTGAATACTTTGGGATTAATCATATTAGGAATTGATTATGCTGTATTGCTTGGAGTAATAAGTGCTTTGCTCAACGTTATCCCTTATATCGGGGGTATTGTTGCAATGGCTTTAACGCTTATAATAGTTCTGGCAACTGAATCTCCTATATATGCTCTTTGGGTACTTATAGTATTTAGCGTTATTCAGTTTTTAGATAATAATATTATTTCTCCAAAAATTGTTTCATCAAAAATAAAAATTAATGAATTTATATCAATCGTAGCAGTATTAGTCGGTGGTGCATTATGGGGAATACCAGGGATGTTTCTTTCATTACCAATTATAGCCATACTTAAAGTAATTTTTGATCGTATTGAACCTGTAGAACCATTTGGATTTTTGCTTGGCAACACTATGTCATCTAATGAAAAAGGGCTGTTAAAATTTTCTAAAAAGAAAGTTAAAGCAAACAATTCTTAAAAGATAAATTCAACCCTAAGATTCATTAATAAATTTGATTGATGCGGTTATCGGATCCGTTCTCATATTTTGGGTTTACAGAATTTTAGTTAAGAGAAAAACTTAAATCGTATCATGAAAATTCATAAGATATTTCTGTAGCTCCATTTTCATTCCTATTCAGTCGAGCATAAAGAAAAATCCTGAATGTGGTTGTAATTATCGGCATTCCCGCTCCTGATATTATCCAGTTTATGATTCCTAAAAATACGATTGGAAACACGGCAGAACTGCCGGCAAATACAGTAGCTTTATGAAAAAAATAAAAAACTTATCGTTTGTTTTTGTGCTAAATCTTTTCTTCACATTGATTCCTGCATATTTCTTTTAATTAGAGAGTACATTTTTTCTTAAATGCTTATTCAATCAGGTTTTCAATTCTTAATGATATTGCTAATTAAGTTTTAATCTTTGTAAATTCAAGTAACAATTAATGGATGAGTTATTGTGAATATCTATACATTGTTACTAATCATTGCGCTGTTGATAAATGCCTCTGTTATCATATATATTCTCTCCCAAAAAAGAAATAGTGGAATAAATAAAAGCTACGTTTATTATCTGATTAATTTTTCTGTTTGGATCTTAGGCGAGATCATCCTCAGACAGAACATACCGGCAGAATATATTACAACAGTCTTTAAAGTCACCTCAGTATTCGGATTATCTGTCGGAATTTTGTTCCTGAATTTTTCCTATGAATTTATTGATCTAAAGAGAAACCTATTGTTTTATGTTCTGGTATTTTTATCAATCCTGAGTATCATAATAACATTAACTACCGGGCTGGTAATTAAAGAGTCAGTGCTAATTTACAGGGAATTTTATGAAGTAATGGGTCCGTATTTCTTTCATATTTTTACCATAGCCAACATTACTCCCGGCTTGTATGGTTTATATTTAATTTTTAGAAAAGCTTTCAGTTCGGAAAATATTTTTATTCATAGATCAGCCAAGTTAATCTTTGCTGGTACTGTATTTACAATTTCAGTCGCTTTTTTTCCGAACATATTATTTCCTTACGAATTTAATTTAAAAGACTCACTTCAACTGGGTGAAGCTATCAGCTTTATCCAAACCCTGTTTATTTTTATCGCTGTATTCCGTAATAAAATATTTGGTTTGAGTATTGAAGATTTATCGTACAAACTTTTTAGTTCAATGAAAGATGCAGTTATAATTACTGATGAGGGGATGAGAATAATTCAAACGAATGAAAGAGCACAGGAATTATTTGAACTATATCCCGGAAAAATAAAAGGCATGCACATAACTGAAATAATCCC
>JAWOIK010000131.1:0-5183 GCA_046484705.1 Ignavibacteriaceae bacterium
CAGATTGATATATTCTTCTTTAATATCTTTTCCGCAGCCGAGGTTTAATTTCATACAAGATTCTTAAATAGTTGGTTGAACTTTAGCGCAGACTAAAGTCTGCGGCTACGTTATTTCATATGCGACCCAAAAATAAACAATTGTAATTAATAATGGATGAAATGAGTGGAAATAAAAAACCCTCGCTTTGCAGCAAGGGTTGTGGATAAATTTAAAATCCGAATAATACAGTAAGTGTAAATTGGAGATTGCTTATTGATCTGGAATCGGAAATAAAATGATCATCATTTCCAACTACAGAGAATGGATCAGAGTCATCATTCAATGATGTATAAGCGTCAATCCTGTTTGCACCTGCATCTGCATTGTATTCTTTACCAAATGGGTTTACTAAGTTGTAGTGAATACCAAGGTCTAACGTCATTGCAGGACCTAGTGAAAACTCAACACCGCCGCCGAATCCGAGTCCAAACCTTGTCGCTGATTCAAGTTCATAAGTTCCGCTTGGAACTTCCGCAACGCCTTGATACATAACCTCACCGGTAATTGTGTTCATCGCAACATTTGCATCGATGTATGTAACTATTGGAACCAGAGGAATATCAAGCCTGAATTCTGGTCCTACCCTGAATGATAATATGCTTTGAGAAACTTCAACAGTTCCTCTGCCGTCATCAAAAGCATTGCTGTCATTGCTGAACTTTGAGTAATCAATAGCGCCGTTAACAGCAAAAGTAAGTACTGCAACTTTAGCTTTGGCATGGAAATTATAACCGGAACTCATACCGTATTTTGTACCATTATAAAAATCTACGGTGGATCCGCCATAGTCACCAGCCGGTGTAACATAACCCGCACCGGCACCAACCTTTATTGAAATTTGGGATACTGCAGTCGAAGTAAAAATGAATAAGGAAATAACTACAAGAAATATTCTGGTCTTCATATCATTCTCCATTATTGTAAGAATTTATAGTGAAAATTAGTGTATTTCTTTATTGATTCAAAAGTGATGCTTTTTAAAATGGAAAAACCGCACCATTTGATGCGGTTATATATTTAAATATTTGGGTTGCTTAATTTATAGCAACTATTGGCGAAACTACACCATCAACACTGATTTCTTCAATCTTCATTTTGGCAACACCCCTTCTCATAAGTCCCAACTCAATTGCTGCAGCTTTAGAAAGATCCAACTGACGACCCTCAATATAAGGTCCGCGGTCGTTTATTCTAACTACAACAGATTTTCCATTTCTTGGATTGGTTACTTTTAGAAGCGTACCAAATTTTAAGCTTTTATGAGCGGCGGTTAATGACATCTGGTCATAAATTTCGCCGTTTGCTGTTTTTCTTCCATGAAATCCCGGTCCATACCAGGATGCTCTCATAGTCCCCATTTCCTTTAATGTTACCATTGAAAAGTTAACCGGATTCAAATCCAGTGTTTCGGAGATCAAATTATCATTTACCTCTTGTATAGGTAACTCATCCTCATCATTAGAAACTACGGTAAAACCTACCAGAGTTATCATCATTATTAGTAAAAATAACTTTACGAATGATCTCAAAAAGACACCTCTTAGTTTGTGGAACAAAATTGAATGGACAAAGTTAATGTGATGCTTCAGCCCTATCAACAGATCAACCGGTACTAACCCGATTAATAACATTGAGAAGAACATCCGACTATAATGGTATTTTAGTCGAATTGAGGAGAGTTATGTTCAAATGATTTATTTTAAAATTAATGTATCGTTCCCTGAGAGCATAAAATGTTAGAAAACAAATCAAAATCGAAGATAATTTAACAAAATCCATTTCAATTTTATTAATACCTATCAATATAATTATCTGATCAAATCGGATATATTTTTTCAAACGGGTGATCGGAGAGCATTTCAAACAACTTTTTGATAATTTATCTGTGTGTTTTCTGGCACTTTCGGGAACCTGCTTTGTATAAATTTCCAAACTTTTATTTGGAGAAATTATGTTATATCGATTTATTCTTCCTCTGTTGATTGCACTTCCATTTCTAACCGGAAGTTCAAACCGGGTTTTACAATCCGCACAACCTGAAAACGAAAACTTTTATATTTATAACTATACTACATTTTCCCCCGGGAGTAATGTTGCTGTTAGTCTCTATCAGTACAAACGGCAGACACAACTCTTTAATTTCAAACTACTTAGGATAGATGATCCTGTTAGTTTTTTTTCGTTAATCGATCAGGCTAACTCCAGGTATGCATTTGATATATGGGGAAAAGACAAACAGGTTCTGTTAAAATACACAACCGTTATTAAGGAATGGGAAAAAAGAATAAATCCATCCAACTATGGAAATGAAAATTTAGAAGTTGGAAAAGTTGAAGAGCCGGGGATTTATATACTTCAGGCAGTATCAGGAAAACTGGTTGCATATTGCGGAATTGTTGTTACTGATTTTGCTATGGTTTATAAAAATACCGGTAAAGATATTCTTGCATTTGTTGCTGATGCCAAAGGAGGCGATTTTCAGAAGAAAGTCAGATTTGATCTTTATTCTGCAGGTAAACTGATGGATAAAAAGTCCTCTGATGCTGAAGGTTTAGCATATTTTGATTTATTGAAAATTGAGAATGAGGGAACAAACAATCTCCAGATGTTTGCGCATACATCCGATGAAGTCATACTCAGCGATCCATATTTTTATTTTAACAGGGGAATGCAGCAAAATCGGATTGCTTACATTTATACAAATCAACCTGTTTACAGACCGGGACAAGAAGTTTTCTTTAAGGGCATTCTCCGCGAAAGAAACGGCAATGAGCTTAAGATGGTTGAATCAACGGAGTTTGATATTTCAATTAAATCGTCCAGAAACAGGGAAGTCTATTCCGGCAAGATCCTGACAAACAGATACGGTACTTTATCCGGACAAATGACCCTTGAAAAGGAAGCAGATCTTGGAACTTACCAGATAATTTTAACAAAAGACGGAATGTCATATTACGGTTCTTTTGATGTCGAGGAATATAAAAAACCGGAGTATTCTGTTACTGTCACAACAGAAGAAAATCAGTACTCATTTGGTAATGTTATTAAAGGAAAAGTAAGTGCACACTACTATTTCGGCTCTCCGGTAACGAACGCAGCGGTTTCGATAAATATATATAAAAAGAATTTCTGGCGTCCATGGTGGTGGTGGGGTGAATATTCATGGTATTACCGGGGTTATTACAAGGATATATATTGGGGACAAACACAACCGCAGCTTATTCACCAAATGACGGGATCACTAAATGAGAATGGTGAATATGAGTTTGAATATAAAGTGCCAAAAGAAAACGATGCTGATTTTATTTATTCGTTTACTGCTGAAGTAACAGATGCATCAAGACGGGCTATAACAGGAGCGGGTGAAACCTTTGTTACAAGAGGCTCTTTTACAATTTCTACATCTCCTGAAAAATATTTCTATGAGTTTGGAAAAGAAGTAATGATAAGAGTTAATGCGTCAGATTTTGCCGACAATCCGATTGAAACTGATTTTAATATTGAGATTCAGCATCCTTATAAGAATAAGGAAAACAGATCTGGAAATACTGAATTGATAAAGGGACGAACTGATAAATCAGGAAAGGCTTTGGTTAAGTTCAATCCCTCATCCGATTTAAGAGGTCACTACCAATACAAAGTTTTTGCATTTGATGAAAAAGAGAGGGAAATTTTTGCAGAAAATTCCTTCTTCGTTGGTGATGAAAGCCACTACTATTATAACCGCAGTTCGTCCGGATTAGAAATTATAGCTGATAAAGATTCATATGATAACGGTGATAGTCTTATTGCATATATCTTTTTCCCTGAGGAAAACCAGGACGTTCTTTTAACTTTTGAGACTAACAGAATAATTAAATATCAAAAAATTTCCTCTTCAGGAAATAGTTTTTCGATTAAAGAGAAGTTAACGGATGCTCATTCACCCGGATTAAATATTTCCGTTAATTTTATTAGAGATAGAAATTTATTTACACAAACCAAAATGATTGGCGTACTTGCGAAGGAAAAATTCCTTAATGTAAAACTTACTCCATCAAAAGAAATTTATAAACCGGGCGATAAAGCTTCTTATAAAATTTCAGTTACAGATTTCGAAGAAAATCCGGTCCGAAACACCGAGGTATCATTCGGAATTATTGATGAAAGCATCTATGCAATAAGAGATGAAAAGGTACAGGAAATACGGAACTTCTTTTATTCCCCGCAATACTACTATGTGCCGGTTTATAACTCACTGCAGTATGGTTATTTCAGCAGTACAAGTCGTGCCACTACTTTTATAGACCTTAATTACTTTGATGGAAGTAATAAAGTAGGAGCTGCTGGCTCTTCAAAACTATACGGAAAAGTAAAAATTAAGAACAGTGAAGAAAATGTGAAGGACTTATTTATAATTCTAAGCAGTGATAAAAATTACTATACGGCAAAAACGGATACTGCCGGACATTATGCATTCAATAAAATTGTCGGCGGTGAATATGAAATGTACGCCTCCGTTCCGGGAGGAATTCTGACCTTCATTAAGAAGGTGAAAATTAGTAAAGAGGAAAAATTTGATTTTGAAGTTGATGCTTCAATCCTTTCTGATATTAATGTTCGAGGCGGTAGAGGTGAAGAGATCGCTTTTATGCAGGAGGGTGACCTTGCCGCTCCAATGGTTGGTCGTGATCAGATGAAAAGTATGGCTATGGAAAAAAGTGATATGGATTCTTATGTTAAAGCCGAAGTACGATCAAACTTTGTCGATGCGGTAATCTGGAAAGCACATATAGTTACAAATGCTAAAGGAGAGGCAAGTGTGGAATTTGATATTCCGGATAACCTTACAACATGGAGAGCAACTGCACGTGGTGTAACCAAAACTACAGAAGTCGGGCAGCAGATTAGTAAAGTTATCAGCAGAAAAGATCTGCTGATAAGAATGGAAGTACCAAGGTTCTTCAGAATGAATGATGAACTCGTAATATCAACAATAGTGCATAACTATCTTTCTGAAAAGAAAAAAACTAAGATCAGTTTTGATCCCGGTATACTTGAACTATTATCATCGGCAATAAATCAAACAGGATTTGATAAAAGTCAGGGACGAAAATCAATTTCATCTTTTGAAGTTGAAATTCCGGCAAATTCAGAGTTGA
>JAWOIK010000160.1:0-19507 GCA_046484705.1 Ignavibacteriaceae bacterium
TTTTGTTGCTGTACTTTCATGGTTAAAATCATTGAAAACACTGTATGGATGAGTAGCCTGAATATTTAGATAAGGATTATTTGCAGCCGGACGACGATTAGTATCATCCCACCATAACATTGCAAACGGCGACAGATTTTCTGTATTATTAAGAACCATATCAAGAATAACAGCAATTCCGTTTTGATGACAAATATCTATAAATGCTTTTAAAGTATTAGCTGGTCCATAAGCTTTATCAACTGCGGTATGATAGACCGGGTTATAGCCCCAGCTATTGTTACCGGAAAATTCCATAATCGGCATTAATTCAATAGCATTGACACCAAGGTTTTTCAGATATGACAATGTATCCTGTAATTTTTGAAATGTTGGAGGATTAAAAAAATCTCTTAACAGAAGTTCATATATAACTAAATTTTCTTTAGGCGGTTTTTCAAAATTGGATACTACCCAGGGATAAGAAGACTGGGCAGTTTGTAATATACTTACCAGACCGGATGTTTTTCCGGCTGGATAAACTTTTAAACCGGGATAAATTACCGGACCGATGTATTGATCATTCCATGGATCAAGTATTTTTTCTGTGTAAGGATCGCCTGTTCGTATTTTTCCATCAACATAATATTGAAATGCATATTCAATTCCGGGACTAAGGTTATTCAATTCAATCCACCAGACAACACTATCTGACGTTACTTCATGTTTATTCATATAATAGGTTGTATCAACCTTCCAGTCATTGAAATCACCTATTACATATATAAATTCTTTTAGCGGTGCAAAGATTGCCAGGGTTGCATTTGTTACACTTGTGTAATTTATACCATGTTCAATACCTGAAGGCGGAGCAATGTTCTGAAGAAGAGGATTAACAAATACAATGAACGAAGTTGAATCGGCGACACCTGCTGTATCAATTGCAACAACCAGCACATCGTGAGCACCTGTTGAGTAATCGGAATGATTAAAATTATAAATTAGTTCATTTGTGTTTGATTGGGCAGCCTGGTTGTTATCAATAAAAAGTGTAAGCGTTGATAATTGAGTTCCTACTTCAACTACTAAAATATTTATGGACAGAGATTCACCAGGTTTTACAAATGCAGGTGAACGAAATGGATCACCAAAATCAACACTGACTTGTGGATTTTGAAGGACAATATTTAATCCCTGCTGGTATAAATCTATAAAAATATCCGGTCGTGTTTGCTTTGAACCATCTGCACTCCTGAATACAACTGCAATCTGGAAGATCAGTTCTGATGGATTAGTTACACTATAAAATTGTCTTGGATATCCAATAGTCAGTTTGTACTCGTTAGGTCCAAGTCTTGTTAATGCAGGTTGAGTAGAATTATTTCCCCAGCTTCCAATAACATGCTGCCAGGTACTGCCGCCTAAATTTGTTATAACACCTGTGTGGGCGTATAATGTACCAGTGTAATTTAATAGTTCCTCTGCACCGGGTTGAGTGGTATCAAGAAATATTACAATGCTATCCAACTCCGTAGGTAAATCCGGCTCGGTTGTAACAAGTTGTGAATATCCGGTAACGGAGTAAAGCAATACAAATACAAACAGTAATTTTAAACGCATATTAATCCTGGATTTTATTCAATAGTTCTGAATTTATTTTTTACCAATTACCTGAACGATTATTTCTCTTGACCGGTTCCTGTTATCAAAATCAATAAAAACAATTTGCTGCCACGTACCTAAGATCAAACTGCCTTTTTTGAACGGAACCGTAAACGATGTTCCCTGAAGTGCAGAACGAACATGTGAATGTCCGTTTCCATCTTGCCAGGTTTTATCGTGCTGGTATATTTCATTTGCGGGAATAATTTTTTCGAGGAATTCGGGGTAATCTTTAATAAGTCCCGGTTCAAACTCAATTGTTGTAATTCCGGCAGTTGAGCCGGAGGCAAAAACCAAAGCATTGCCTTCCGTAAATCCTGTTTCACTGATAATAAATTGAATCTTTCCGGTAATATCAATTATTTCGCAGTCACCTGAAGTATTTATTTCGAAAGAATGCGTCTCAAGCTCAAGCATCATCCATATACCTTAAATATAATGATGTGAAATTAATACTGCACTGCTCAAATAACAAGGTAATTCAAGTCAGTCGTATTCGGTTGTTTAACGGATTAAATGACAATAGTTTAATAAAACTATAATCAATAATTTGATTGAGCGTAGATCCCATCATTTTAATTAAGCTTGTTTATTTAGAGTGCTCAGGCTAATTTTAGCAACCGAAATAGTATTTTTTTAAATAGAATTAATGGAAAGAATTATGCTCTTAAAAGATTATATTGAACTCGAAAATAGGTATGGCGCTCATAATTATCATCCGCTTGATGTAGTAATTGCAAAAGGTAAAGGTGTTTGGGTATGGGATGTTGAAGGCAAAAAATATCTCGATTTCCTGTCAGCATATTCTGCTGTAAACCAGGGACACTGCCACCCGAAGATTGTTAAAGCAATGACCGATCAGGCTCAGATTCTTACCCTTACCTCACGTGCATTTTATAATGACGCGCTTGGTGAATATGAAAAATATATTACTGAACTATTCGGGTATGATAAAGTTCTGCCGATGAACACCGGAGTAGAAGGCGGCGAAACTGCCGTTAAACTTGCCCGCAGACGGGGTTATGATGTTAAATGTATTAAAAAGAATGAAGCCAAAATAATTGTTGCCAACGAAAACTTTCATGGAAGAACTATGATGGCTGTTTCAGCATCTACAGACCCGGATTCTTATGAAGGATATGGCCCATTTCTTCCCGGATTCATAAAAATTCCTTTCAACGATATAACGGCATTAGAAAAAGCTCTTGAAGATCCTGACGTTTGTGCATTTATGGTTGAGCCAATCCAGGGTGAAGCCGGCGTTTTTGTTCCTGATGATGGTTATCTGAAAAAAGCTCAGGAACTTTGTAAATCCAAAAATGTACTGCTGGTATGCGATGAAGTTCAAACCGGGCTTGCAAGAACAGGAAAGATGTTGGCATCTGATCACGAAAATGTAAAACCGGACATACTTATACTCGGCAAAGCATTATCGGGAGGCACAATGCCAGTTTCGGCTATACTTGCAAACGATGATATTATGCTAACGATAAAACCGGGACAGCATGGATCAACCTTTGGCGGAAATCCTCTTGCCAGTAAGGTCGCAATCGCTTCTTTACAGGTATTAGTTGAAGAAAACCTCTCCGATAATGCAGACAAAATGGGAAAATACTTCAGATCTGAAATGCAGAAAATGGTTGATGAATTCGACAGCCTTGTACTCGTAAGAGGAAAAGGATTGCTTAATGCAATTGTGATAAAACCATTTAAAGATGGAAGAACTGCCTGGGATGTATGTGTTGAATTAAAAAATAATGGTTTACTTGCAAAACCAACTCACGGAGATATCATCAGGTTCGCTCCTCCGCTGATTATCAATAAAGATGAAATTGATTTTGCTTTAGGAGTTATACGAAAAGTTTTATCCGAATTTAACTGAACGGGTATTTAAATATATTTAAAAGCTATCTCTGAAAAATATTTCTTTCAGGATAGCTTAATTATTAAATTTTATCCCTGACCATTAAGATAGGATAGTATTTCAGCCTCTGTTGCTTCAATTACTGATTTCAGATTTACAATTCTATCATTACAATTGTCTATATCATTATTTTTAGCTGATAATTCTATTCCAAGAGATTCATCACCCACCTGGGAAGCACCAACTGTATAACTGGAGCCCTTTAATGTATGTGCCAGCTCACTGAGTTTTTTTAAATTCTTATCTTCAAGCACTTTTAACATTTGTTCTAATTTCGATCTTGTATCAACAATGTAATCTTTCAGTAATTCATTCTCAAAAGATGTGTCTCCAAGACTTACTTTCCGGAGGCGAATTAAATTAAGCAGCATAGAATTATTGTTATTAGTTTCAACATTTTCAGTTACCTTTTTATCCGGCACAGAATCAACCATTAATAATTTATCAATTAATTTCAGCAGTTCAGTACTTTTTATAGGTTTCGAAATATATTCATCCATTCCGGCACGAAGGCACTTTTCCCTGTCGCCAATTAATGCATGAGCTGTTATCGCAATAATAGGGACATTTCTTTTTGGTGCATCCATTTTTCTTATATGAGCTGTTACTTCAAGTCCATCCATCTCAGGCATTTGGATGTCCATTAGTATAAGGTCGTAATGATCTTTTGAATATTCACTCAAAGCATCCGAGCCGTTTATAACAGATTTGGCATTAAATCCAGCAGATGATAAAATTTTAAGAATAACTTTCTGGTTTATGAGGTTGTCTTCAGCAAGCAGTAGTCTGAAGTTCCTTCTTTTATCATAGTTAAGTTTTATGATAGAATTATCATCTTCATTTAAATTGTTCTGTACATAAGAAGATTTCTGAGATGCGTCTAATTGCATACCAGGTAAATCCAAAGATTTATTAACAATTATTTCAAAGGAGAATCTGCTACCATGTCCTTCAACACTTTCACATCGTATATCACCGTTCATCATACTTACAAATTCTTTGCAGATAACCAGTCCTAATCCCGTTCCACCAAATTTACCGCTTTCAGAACCATCTACTTGTGAGAAAGGTTTAAAAAGTTCGTTTATTTTATCAGCCGGAATTCCAATTCCTGTATCGATAATAGAGGTAAGTATTTTTACCCGGTTTAATGTAACCGGTTCAGTTTTAATTTCAATTGTAATTTCGCCTTCACTTGTAAACTTAACTGCATTGCTTAACAAGTTTATGAATATTTGTCTTATTCGCGTTGGATCGCCTACAAAGTTAAGATCATCATCGGGAGGTAAATGTGTAACTACATTAAGACCTTTTTCAGAAGCTTTTGCCTGAACAATTGATATAGATTGTTCGATAATTTTTTTGAAATTAAAACTCAATCTGTCCAGTTCAATCCTGCCGGATTCTATTTTACTAAGATCCAGGATAGAATTTATAATTTCCAGAAGTGACTCGGCTGATTGTTTAGCTGTACCTACATACTGCTTTAGCTCGTCTTTGTTTTCATAAATATCATTTTCAATCAGTGACAGAAACCCTATAATTCCATTCATTGGTGTTCTTATCTCGTGACTCATATTAGCCAGGAACTTGGTTTTCAGTCCGCTTAATTTAAGTGCTTCCTGCGCAAGACGATCTGATTTTTCCTTTTCTTTGCGTAAACTATTCTCGGCTCGTTTTCTTTCATTTTCGGCGGCAAGCTGTTTAGACACATCGGTAACATTAGCTTCAAAATAGTAATGCTCCTTAATCTCATCACGTAATTTCAATACATTAAGACTTGTAACTATTTCCTCACCATCCTTTTTAATAAACGTTAGTCTGAAATCGGTTGCTTTGCCGCGCTCATTCAATATATTTATCAGTTTGTCACGTTCTACAAGATTTGTAACGATCTGCTTCATATTTTTTTTCATTAAGTCAGGCGGATAACTATACCCGAGCATTTTTGCAAATGCAGGGTTTACTGTTAAAAATTTACCATCCAGGGTAGATTGAAAAATTCCTTCCGAAATATTATTAAATATAGTTCTGAATTTTAGTTCAGATAATTCGATACGGTATCCTTTTTCTGCGAGTTGTAATCTTAGCCTGAAATTTATTGCGCTGCCAATTACCGAAATAAGACTTAAAAACAGAACAAATAAAACAGACTCGAACATATTTGGGAGGAAATAAATCCGCTGATCATTAAATAGTATTGCTACCGCAAAAACAATGTTATAATATATTACAACAAGAATCTGGTTTTTTACTTCCCAGTTAAGAAACATGGCAGAAGTAAATATCATCAGTCCAACAATGTGGGAGTTGAATACCAACGTTGCAGGAAGTAGTAATATCATGAATCCTGAAGATATAATAATAGTAAGCAGAAGTATGTGAACAAAAATAATAGATGCCCTTGATGCCAGTTTGGTGTACATCATCACCAAAATCAGAAATGCTACCAAGGTTGCAGATAATCGTGTAATATATACTTCAAGTGCAAAGTCAGCATGGTATCGAACCTCAAACAACATTGCAAACAACCCGGAGATTATTACCAGGAAAGCTATTACCTTAAGAGGTGTAATAAGATGAAGATTTGATTCTTTAACTATTTTATCATATCGCTCACCGTTGAATGGCAGAGTCTGTCTGAATAGAAAATCGAATATGGAAGTACGTTCATTCATTAATTGCTTTATAATTCTATTGCAAAGGTAAAAATCCGAATTTTTTTGGTTAAATAATAGTGTTTCGGTTACTCTTTTTATATAGATTAGCATCAGATAAATAAGCTTTGTTCCAAAAATGACAGAATTACTATATTCAATTGACCTTTCAGTATTGTATTTTTTTAATCATACACTTTCAATTGGTTTCCTTGACAAATTCTTCTCCATAATTACTAATGTGAATAACTGGTATATCGCCTATCTTATACTTATAGGTATTAGCTGGACGAAAGGCGGCAGAATAGGAAAAATTGCTGTAATTGGTGTTATTCTGTTAATCACTGTTGGAGATCAACTAGGTCACAGGGTCTTAAAAGAAATCGTTGCCCGTCCACGACCGTGTAATTCGTTAGCAGATATTTTAACTCCATTAGGCTGCACAGGCAGCTATTCTTTTCCGTCAAATCACGCTATAAATAATTTTGCCTCGGCAATGTTTTTTTATATGCTTTTTCCAAAATTGAAATGGATTCTTTTTATAACTGCTTTTTTTGTTTCTTTATCTAGAGTATACCTTGGACTTCATTATCCTTCGGATATTATCGGAGGGGCTCTGATCGGAATACTTTTCGGTTACATTTTCGCAAAAGCTGCTTTGAATTTGGATCGCTGGTTTCAAAAAAGGGAAACAGATAAATTAAAATCAAAATTCTCAGAGGAGACTGCAAATGAATAGATTGTTTTATTTAGCTCTCTTATTGATAATTTTTTCATTAATGCCCGATGCTGTTTGCAAAATCAAGATTTACCAACCGGCAGATTCTATATATATAAGGGCGCTTGATTATTACGACGAGTCCGAGGATAGCTCCACAATTATTGAAATTACCTATCCGCAGGTTTTTGGAATTTCAGATTCTGTTATTGAGTATAAAATAAATTCCCTGCTTGAACAAGAATTTTTAAAATCGGTCGAATGGTATGAAGAGTTCATTTCAATGCTCGATTCGGTTCCCACAATGGAATATACTGCCGGAATGTTTTTCAGTTTTGAGACGGGATTCGATATAAAATTGCTGAGTGAATCCTATTTAAGTATTGTACTGAACCAGTACGAATTTACAGGCGGTGCTCATGGAAATTATTATTCAATAGGATACAATTTTGATTTAACTACAGGCAATCTTATTACAGTTGAAAATATAGTTGACGAAGAATCTCTTTCTTTTATTTCGAGACTGTGTGAAGTCAAAATAAAACAAATGTATGAAGCCGTATCACTTACTGATGCGGGTTTGTTTGAAGATCGTATTGATTTATCCATGGATCAGGATTTCTACCTTCTTAAAGATGCACTGGTTTTTCAATTTGATCCATATGAAATTGCACCTTATGCAATGGGAAATATTGAAGTCCCGGTTTCGTATGAAGAAATTTCCGAATTCCTATTAATCAAGTCACTGTTGACACTAGATGATGAATAATAAAATACTCATAAGAAAAGCGATACCCTCTGATGTACCTGCAATTATATATTTAATTAATGAATTGGCAGAATACGAAAAACTTTCACAAGAAGTAGAAATAACAGAATTACAATTACATAATGCGCTTTTTGGAAATGAAACTTTTACTGAAGTTCTAATTGCAGAGTTTGAATCAGCAATATCAGGTTATGCTTTGTTTTTCAAAAACTTTTCTACCTTCAAAGGTAAACCCGGAATTTACCTTGAAGATTTATTTGTTAAACCAGACTTCCGTGGAAAAGGTATTGGCAAAGCATTATTTGAATCAATCATAAAAACAGCCAAAGAAAAAAATTACGGTCGGGTGGAATGGTCAGTTTTAAAATGGAATCAGCCTGCTATAAATTTTTATGAGGCCAGAGGTGCAGCAGCACTTGATGACTGGACAATTTACAGACTGACTGCGAATGATTTTTAGACGAAAAAACATTTAATACAAGCAAATATCCTTCAATAAAGTCTTATTAAAATCACACAGTTTTAATTATCTTTACCCCTAAATTTCTAACTAATTTTGATAAAGCAGAGAATAAGAGAAAGGCATTTATGGCATCAGAAAACAGACGCGTGGTAATTACCGGAATGGGAGCTTTAACTCCAATTGGTTTAACTGTTCAGGAATTCTGGAATTCGATGATGGAGGGGAAAAGCGGTTCTGCACTTATCAAGTCTTTTGACACTTCCAGGGTTGAAACAAAGTTTGCCTGCGAGCTAAAAGGATTCGAAGTAAATAATTATCTGGATAAAAAAACCGCACGGCGTCTGGATCCATTTGCACAATATGCTCTTGTCGCCACACAGGAGGCAATTAAAGACAGTGGACTCAATCCTGAAAATTTATCGGATTTAGAAAAATCCAAGGTTGGTGTTATTTATGGAAGCGGCATAGGTGGAATTCAGACATTTTATCATCAATCAGTAACAAATCATACTCAGGGTCCGGACAGAATTTCACCTTTCTTTATTCCGATGCTCATTCCTGATATAGCTGCCGGACATATTTCAATGCAGTATGGATTTCGCGGTCCGAATTACTGCACTGTTTCTGCCTGTGCTACAGGAAATAATAATATAATTGACAGTTTTCTTCTTATTAAAAACGGGATTGCCGATGTTATGATTGCCGGCGGAAGTGAAGCTGCCATTAATGAAATAGGAATGGGCGGATTTAATGCAAACCGTGCTTTATCTACGCGCAACGATTCACCTGAAACTGCAAGCAGACCTTTTGATATTACACGTGATGGCTTTGTAATGGGTGAGGGCGGCGGAACACTGGTTCTTGAAGAATACGAGCGTGCCGTTAATCGTGGGGCTAAAATTTATGCCGAACTTATCGGCATAGGTCTCTCGGCAGATGCACATCATATCACAGCTCCGCATCCTGACGGTGCAGGTGCTATTTTATCTATGGAGATGGCTATTAATATGGCTGGAATTAAGCCCGAAAATATTGATTATGTGAATATGCACGGAACATCTACTCCGCTTGGTGATATTGGTGAAACCAAAGCAATTAAAAAAGTATTTGGAGAACATGCATACAAGATGAATCTGTCTTCAACAAAAAGTATGACCGGACACTTGCTTGGTGCTGCCGGTGCTGTAGAGTCAATAGCAACCGTTTTAGCTATAGTTAATAGTAAGATACCGCCCACCATCAATTTTGAAAATCCTGATCCGGAATGCGATCTTAATTATACTTTTAATAAGCCGCAGGATAGAAATATCAAATATGCATTAAGTAATGCGTTCGGATTTGGCGGTCATAATACTTCGTTGATTTTTAAGAAGGTTTAACTGGCAATTAATGTGATTTCACGTATAGTTATTATATCGATTATTTTATGTATCAGTACTTTAGCAGGTGATGATGCAAGAACCGAAAATGCAACTGGAACTTTAATTGTTAATATTTTAGGATTTAAATCCGATGCTGGCAAAGTTAAAATTGCAGTTGCAAACTCAATGCAAAATTATAAAGATCATAAAAATCCTTTCAGAGGATTAACAACCGGCATTAAGCAAAATAATGCAACTGTTATAATTGAAGATATACCTTTTGGTGAATATGCTTTAAAAGCTTTTCATGATGAAGATTCTAATGATGAATTAACAACTAACTTTCTCGGTATACCGGTAGAAGCTTATGGATTTTCAAATGATGCAAGGGAAATGTTTGGACCTCCCGCATGGGATATAGCGAAGTTTAAGTTCGATAAGGATACGCTTAAAATTGAAATTACTATTAAATGAAATTTAGTTTATTATTTCTTGTCCTACTCATATCTTTTTTAACAGGCTGTAATAAAGTGGAAAAAAATATTTTTCCAGGAGATTTACCAAAAATTACAGCGGATTATATAACAAAAATTGATAATCTTCAAAAAGAGTTAAGTGCTACAACGGACTTAGAAGCAGGCAGAGAAATCTCCCGGCAGATATTAAAACTTAAAAATGAAGCAGATTTGGAATTAAAGGAATATTATACTGCTAATATGTCTAACATCCCTATTCAATTCAACGAGAATATAAAAAATGAGTTTTATGAAATTCAAACTATTATTATTAAGAATATACGTTTTAATGAAATCGAATTGGCTGTAAGAGTTAATACCCTTGATCAAATCAAAAACTCGCAATTTCTGTATATGAAATTTGCAGATAAAAACGGGAATGAAATTCCTGGTTGGATTGTTATGATATTACCCCCGGGAAATTCTAATGGTGGAATATCAGAATTTAGCGGCACATATATCGGAATAGAAAATTTAGTTAATGCAGATATGCTTATAATAAAAACCAGAGAAGAATACGAAAACAGCACTTCATTAAATTACTGATTTACATTCAGAATTATTTTCCCCTGATTTATTCATGACTTTCAATTACAAAAATTCTAAGTTAATATTAGAACAGAAAAAAACTGTTTTTCAGCCGAAGCGGTTGTTAATGCCTCCAATAAAATAACAGCTCGTCCCCACATATGGTTCAGCTTCGGCTGGATTTTACTCACTCATTCCTCTCAGCAAAAACACTATCAGGAACACCGTTATTGATGATATAGTTTGAGTACAAAACTTTAACTTTACCTTTTGTCAATGTATCTGATGGTTTTTTATCTCTTCTTTTTTTTGTGTCGCTTTCCCCAATCACAGTTGAAGGTAAATTCATTTTATCTATGTTGAAGGAGAATACCATTTGGGAAGGAAGCGCATACTTAATACTATCTTCATAGGTAAGATCAATAGTAAAAGTACCGTTCATTTTAGTTGTGGATTCAATTTTCCTGATAATACTTTTTTCTTCATCCACCCATAATGTTGACAGAATAATATCATCGGAATTACCAAGAGGAATTACTTTTATAACCGCGGTTTTAACTCCATTCAGATTATCATCTCTTTCATAAATTGCTGTAAATTCACCCTTCAACAAAGCAGTCGGAGAAAAATCGAAACCTTTCCGGGGTAGCATTGCAAATCCATCACTCTTCAACGAAATTTTATCAGGCTGCTTGAAATAAATTTTTGCATTTGATTCAGGCACTTTTAGAAATTCCACATCAACTATTATATTTACATCTACCTGATAATCGTTAACTTTTTGGAATTTTGAAATAATTTCATTCAGTATTACATCAGGATCTTTTTTTTGGGGAAAAATCAACAGCGATGGTATTATAATTAATGATATGATTTTTAAAATAATCTTCATCTCAGGTCAATATATCCTTTCTTTTAAATATTATTAGTGCAGCAGTAAAAAACACTGCAATATGCACTAACAGAATGGCTGCGGATTTAATTACTTCCTGTGTGTCTATCGGGTCATCGAAAAATAAACGCCAGCTCATTATATAATTTGTAAATAAATATGGTCTAATCACTGAAAAGAATTCTATCTGTAGGGCTGAGATAACCAAAAAAACAATTATCACAGCCATAGTGCTTATTATTGGACCTATAGCATTTTCCACTAAAGATGAAAAGAAGAACGCAAGTGCAGCAACCACCGTCATTCCCAGAGTTGCAAATCCGTATCCTAATAAAAATCGCCAAAGTATATCGGATTGTTTAAAAATTATTAAAGTATCAGAACTGATTACCAGTAATTCACCAACACCAAAAATTATAATTCCGAGTCCGAGACTAACAATGGAAAGCCAAAGAATAAGCAAAGATGTATAAATCATCCCTGCGAGGAATTTAGAAATTACTATACTCGTTCTTGAAACCGGTCTTGTAACAAGCAGCCTGTAAGTTCCTGAAGTTGCTTCCCCTGCCAGTAAATCTCCGGCAACAAGTGTAACTAAAAATGGTATATGAATAGCAAGGCTCGATAACGTAAGATATGAAACTAAATATCCGTTCAACAGATTCCCTACAAATACAAAAGACTCCTGAATATTCTGAGTCATGAAATTCAATGTCCGGCTTCCCTCAATAAGCATAGCAATATGAATCAGTGGTACAAGCAGACCAATTGCAATAAAGCCTATGTAGGTACGCCATTTCTTAAAAATTTTATAGAGTTCGATACTTATTAGTGTCAACATCAGGAAACCTCCCCCGTAATTTTAAGAAAATAATCCTCCAGTGATCTTGTTGGAACTATTGCATTGACCCGGACACCTTTTTCAACAAAAAATTTATTCAGTAAATGGATTTCTTCATTCTCTAATGAAAAAATTAATTTCCCTTTTAAAGTGTCATCAAGTTTCTCAAACCATTTAGATTCTTTCAGATGTTCAATACTTTTAATTTCATCATCAACCTCAAAAGTTACTTTAAGCATACTTGTTTTTAGCAAATCCTGAACATATCCTTCCACCATTGTTTTTCCTTTGTTTATAATAATCATTCTATTAGCAACAAGTTCAACTTCGTGAAGAATATGTGAAGATAAAAAGATTGTTTTTTTCTGCTCTTTAATCAGCATCAGTATCAGATCACGGATCTCCTTCATTCCCTGCGGATCTAATCCAGTGGTTGGTTCATCAAGAATTATCAGTTCAGGATCGTGTAATAAAGCTTGTGCAATTCCAAGTCGTTGCTTCATTCCATGTGAATATGTTTTAACTTTACTATTAGCTCTTTTCTCCAGTCCTACAATTTCAAGTATTTCCATAATTCGGGTTTTACTAATTTCTTTACCTGAAATTCTACCCAGTATTTCAAGGTTCTTAAAAGCACTTAAATTCTTATAAAAATCGGGTTTTTCAACAATTGCACCAGTATTTGTCAGTATTTCTAAACGCTGGTTAATTATCGATTTATTAAAAATTTTTATAGTGCCTTCAGTAGGGCGAATTAGAGACAACATCATTCTTATCGTTGTACTTTTTCCTGCTCCGTTTGGACCTAAAAATCCAAACACATCTCCTCTGTAAACATTCAGGTTAAGATTATCAACCGCTTTTACTTCTTTGAAATCTTTAGAGAGATTTTTTATTTCAATAATTTTTTCTGGATTCAAATAATTGTCTTTTCGGAATTAATTTCTGTTTTGCTAACTGCTAAAATAGACTAATTAACGCAACAATTTAAGTGAATAATTATGGAAGGTTTTTAAGTGTGATAAAAAATTAAAAAGTGTATTATATTCTTACAATCATCAGTAAATTAATTTTGAAATTTGCTGAATTAACTTTAAACTTGCCCTCACTTTTTTGGATCAAAAAAATTTTTTTTCTCTCGCTCTTACAATCTATTTCAATTATAATAATTTTTTTTTAGTTTGAGTTCGGAATTAAGAATAAGGCTGAGCGACCTTAAATATTTTGTCAAAGCTTAATGTTTCGTTCAAACACTTCTTTAAATAATTTTATCATTAAACAACACCTAAGCCTTTAGGAGAGATGAATGAAAATAACAAGACTATTTACTCAGGCAGGGGCCGATCCCTTCTCATCATTTGATTTTGTAAAACGCACTTCAGAAATTAGAAACCCCGATGGTAGTATAGTCTTTAGAATGGAGGATGTTTCGGTACCAAAACAATGGTCACAAGTTGCAACAGATATTGTAGCACAGAAATATTTTAGAAAGGCCGGTGTACCAAAACTTTTAAAGAGAGTAAAAGAAAAAGGTGTTCCCTCATGGCTTCAGCCATCCGTTACTGATACCGAGAGTTCAAACCAGCTTCCCGAGAATGACAGGTATACTTCTGAAACCGATGCCAAGCAGGTTTTTCATCGCCTTGCTGGCACCTGGACATATTGGGGATGGAAAGCCAAATACTTTGATACTGAAGAAGATGCCAGAGCCTTTTATGATGAATTGGCGTTTATGCTGGCTAATCAAATGTCAGCACCAAATAGCCCTCAGTGGTTCAACACAGGGCTGAATTGGGCATACGGAATCACAGGACCCTCGCAGGGACACTTTTATGTTGATCATCAGACCGGAGAGTTAGTAACATCAGATGACGCTTATACGCATCCGCAGCCGCACGCCTGCTTTATTCAGTCTGTTAAGGATGATCTGGTAAATGAGGGCGGAATAATGGATTTGTGGGTTCGTGAAGCAAGATTATTTAAGTATGGTTCAGGCACCGGGTCCAACTTTTCAGAACTCAGAGGCTCAAACGAACCATTAAGCGGAGGTGGAAAGTCATCGGGATTAATGTCTTTTCTTAAGATTGGTGACAGATCCGCCGGTGCAATAAAATCAGGCGGAACCACAAGGCGAGCTGCCAAAATGGTTACTCTTGATATGGACCACCCCGATATTGAAGAATTTATTAACTGGAAAGTAGTTGAAGAACAAAAAGTTGCTGCATTAGTAGCTGGCTCTAAAATGACGAGCAGACATCTCAGTGCAATCATGAAAGCTTGTTATGATGAGCATCCGGAAAATGACCGGTTCAATAAACAGTTAAATAAAAAACTAAAACATGCAGTGCTTGAAGCAAGAAGAGCAGAAATCCCAAATAATTATATTGAACGTGTAATCCAGCTTGCAAAAATGGGATTCAAATCTATTGAGTTTCCTGTTTACGATACAGATTGGAATTCAGAAGCTTATGCAACGGTATCAGGTCAAAATTCTAATAATTCAATTCGTGTTACTAACGAATTTATGAATGCAGTAATTAATGACAGCGAATGGAATCTATACTGGCGGATAGAAAAAAGAAAAGCTAAAAAAGAGAATAGAAAACCAAAAGCATGCAGATCGCTTAAAGCCAGAAGTTTATGGAATGATATCTCCAATTCAGCGTGGGCTTGTGCTGATCCGGGCCTCCAATTTCACTCTACCATAAATGAATGGCATACTTGTCCTGCAGGCGGAGAAATCCGTGCTTCAAATCCATGCAGTGAATATATGTTCCTTGATGATACTGCCTGTAATCTCGCTTCTATGAATCTGGTGAAATTCTATGATACAAAGAAACATACATTTGATATAAATGGCTACAGACATACATCCAAGTTGTGGACAATAGTTCTTGAGATAAGTGTTTTAATGGCACAATTTCCAAGCAAAGAAATTGCGCAACTTAGCTACGAATACAGAACACTAGGTTTAGGCTTTGCAAATCTGGGTTCATTATTAATGCTTCAGGGAATTCCTTACGATAGTAAGGAAGCATTTGCAATTGCCGGAGCACTTACATCAATTATGCATATGACATCCTATGCTACATCAGCAGAAATTGCAAAGGAACTTGGTACGTTTCCTCGATATGAGGAAAATAAAGATAATATGTTACGCGTAATAAGAAATCACAGACGTGCAGCATATAACGTCCCCAATGAAGAATATGAGGGGCTCTCAATTTTTCCGACCGGTATCAATCCGCAATTCTGTCCTTCCGATCTGTTAAAAGCCGCCAGAGTGGATTCGGACAGAGCGGTTGAATTGGGTGAACAGTATGGATTCCGGAATGCCCAGGTAACAGTGATTGCACCTACCGGAACAATAGGACTTGTAATGGATTGCGATACGACTGGTGTAGAACCGGATTTTGCCCTGGTAAAGTTCAAAAAACTTGCCGGAGGCGGATATTTCAAAATCATTAATCAGTCTACTCCGCCTGCGCTTGAAAAACTTGGATATAATAAAGATCAGATTAATGAGATAGTTAAGTATGCTAAAGGTGCAGGTACCTTAGTTGGATGTCCTTATATAAATCCAGAATCCCTCCGTGCAAAAGGATTTACTGACGAAGCACTTGCAAAAATTGAAAATGCATTGCCAACGGTTTTCGATTTAAGTTTTGCCTTCAATAAATTTGTGCTCGGAACAGAATTCCTGGTTAAAAATCTGGGCATCGACGAAATTGATGTGAGTTCATTTGATTTTGATCTTCTTCACAAACTTGGTTTTTCCAAGCAGGAAATTTCCTCCGCTAATGATTATATCTGTGGGACTATGACAATTGAAGGAGCTCCCTTTCTGAAACATGAACACTACCCTGTTTTTGATTGTGCAAATAAATGCGGAAAGAAAGGAACAAGATTTATTAAACCTGCCGCACATATTAAAATGATGGCTGCTGCTCAGCCTTTTATTTCAGGTGCAATTTCAAAGACAATTAATCTGCAGGCAAATGCAACCATTGAAGATGTTAAAGACGCCTATATGATGTCCTGGAAATTAGGATTAAAAGCAAATGCACTGTATCGTGACGGCTCAAAACTTTCTCAGCCGCTTAATTCTGTTAGTGAGGAAGAAATAGAAGCTTTGTTGGAAGATAAGGATAAGAATGATATTGTAAAGGTAGCTGAAAAAATCATTCACAGGTATATTGCCAAACGAAGAAGATTACCGGACAGAAGAACAGGCTATACCCAAAAAGCAAAAATAAACGGACAGTCGGTCTATATCAGAACCGGTGAATATGATAACGGACAGATAGGCGAAATTTTTATAGATATGCATCGTGAGGGTGCGGCATTCAGAAGCCTGCTTAACTGTTTTGCTATTTCTATTTCGCTTGGCTTACAGCATGGAGTACCCCTTGAAGAATTTGTTGATGCGTTTGTTTTTACCAGATTTGAACCGAGCGGTATAGTCACAGGGAACGAAAGAATAAAAATGACTACATCAGTAATCGATTATATTTTCCGGGAACTTGCAGTAACATATCTTGGAAGAAATGACCTTGCACACGTTGACGCTGAAGAAATAAGTTCTAAAGCATCTCGTGGAATTGTTAAAAAGTTAAATGAACCAGAGTTTGTAAGCGAAGAAATAATTAGCGAAAGATTAGTTGAATTGGATAAAGATAACCCTGATGCGTATGAGTATGCAAATACAAAAGAATCCAAATCGAAAAGCAATGGCGGCTTTAAAAATTCCATGAAGGATAAAGTTAGAAAAGCTATCGATCAGGGATATACGGGAGATATTTGTCCGGAGTGTCAGAGTATGAGCATGGTCAGAAACGGCACTTGCCTCAAATGTATGACCTGCGGCTCTACTACAGGTTGTAGTTAATAACCACTTAAGAAAATAAAAAAGCTGCTTTTATCAGCAGCTTTTTTTTATTAAAAAGCATTGCCGTTTTCAATTCTCCGCGCACCCATATACCTTGCAGCGTAATAAGTATGATCAAGAGAAGAGATGGTTACACCTTTCTTTGTACTGGCATGTGCAAAAAGATTATCCCCTATATATATTCCAACATGACCCGGTCTAACGCGTCTGCGTGTATTAAAAAACACAAGATCACCAAATTTAAGTTCAGTTTTTTCATTTATAACTTCCCCCTGAGTGAATTGCTCCCGTGCCGACCTGTGGATGCTGACTGCAAGTGCATCTCTAAAAACGGTTTGTGTAAAAGCGCTGCAATCAATACCGTTGATTGAGTTTCCGCCAAATTTATATGGCGTATTCATATATTTAACAATTTCCATTATAACACGTTCCTGCTGATTACTTTGATCACTCAGTGGTGAATTCCCGCCGGTATTATTACCGTATCGATTCATTAATTCAGAAATATCAAAACTATTCTCCTGTTCCGGAAGATCGCCCGGATCGTCAATTTCTAAAATTTCATCATCACAGCACAATGAATCTGTAGATAGCGTCATATAACTTGTGTCGTCATCCAAGGATGTAAACCGGACAACTGAATCCTTATCTTCCTTTTCATTTTCTGTTTGATTAGAATACCTGAGCGAATTTGATGATGGTGAACAGCCATAAAATGTAATGAGGCTATAAATTATGGGTAATAAAACAGTAAACGATTTTTTCATAATTATCCTAAATACGTTTTAAGATCTTTGCTTTTCGAGGCATGTTTCAGTCGCCGAATAGCTTTTTCTTTAATTTGTCTTACCCTCTCTCTCGTTAAATTAAATTTTTCACCTATTTCCTCAAGGGTATGAGCGTGATCGGTTTCAACTCCAAAATATAATTTAATAACCTCGGCTTCCCTTTGAGGTATCGTTGAAAGAATATCGCTGATCTCAGATTTTAATGATTCAGTCATTAATTCCAGATCGGGTGATGGTAGCTGATCATCTTCAATCATGTCCAGTAGACTATTCTCTTCTCCTTTTGTAAATGGTGCATCTACAGAAACATGCCTGCCGGAAGATCTAAGTGCATCAGAGACATCACTGACTTCCATTTCAAGAACAAAGGCCAGTTCCTCTGCATTCGGCTCACGTTCAAATTCCTGTTCAAGTTCCCGGTATGCCTTCCCAATCTTGTTTAGTGCTCCGACTCTGTTAAGCGGTAACCTGACAATTCTTGATTGCTCAGCTAATGCCTGTAAAATTGATTGACGAATCCACCAAACAGCATAAGATATAAATTTAAATCCACGTGTTTCATCAAATCTTTTTGCTGCTTTTATGAGTCCAAGATTACCCTCATTTATCAGATCACCAAGCGACAGACCCTGGTTCTGATATTGTTTGGCAACGCTAACAACAAATCTGAGATTTGCCTTTGTGAGCTTCTCGAGTGCATTTGAATCACCCTGTTTTATTTTAATAGCCAGATCAATTTCCTCTTCGGGTGTAAGTAACTCTACTCTTCCAATCTCATGAAGATATTTATCAAGAGATTGGCTTTCCCGGTTTGTGAAATGCTTTTTAATCTGCACAAATCACCTTTTATTAAATGTGACTTCAAGATTATGATCTGATAAAAAAATATTTATCTGTAAAACACCGCAGGTACGGTATAAAAATAGAACAATATTAATATAAATAAAAGACTAAATTCAAATTGAATTATAGCTAAATCAATTCAGTAATTCAGATTGTCCGGATGAAGAATTTTTATTTTATCGGAACCATATCTGCTTCCATCCAAAGTAACGATATCCAGTTTATTAATTTCTGCTGTAACAATAAAAAGTGAATCCCTTAATCCGCGTATCTTTTCATTCAAATGATTGACGCTTAAACTATACCTTGAATGAATGCCAAGAACTTTTAATGCTGATAATAAAGATTTTATATGAAACTCTTCTTCGGAGTTTTTGGCTTTCATCATTAATTCGGCTGCATTAATAACCGTTGTAAAACATAGACCATTTTGAATTAATGTTACCAGGTATGAATTACCGGAAGAAGGATCGCAACAAAGATGATCAAAAAGTATATCTGTATCTAATAGAAATTCTATTTTAGATTTTTTTTCCATTCAAATCAGTTCGGAATTTTCCCTGAGTCTTTAAAAATTCAATCACCACATCTTCCGGCAAGGATTGAATTTCCATTATTTTTACAATTAAATACTTCTGGTATTCTGAATCATTTCGCGGTATGGATTTACTTTCCTTTG
>JAWOIK010000179.1:0-4865 GCA_046484705.1 Ignavibacteriaceae bacterium
TTGGAAAATATGGTATTAACACTTTAAGATCGAAATGGAAATAACAAGTTTATAAAGAATAAATAGTGATATTGACCGATTTATATTATAAAATTAATTGGCGATTTCGTTCTCGGTCGATAATATCACCTTTAAATTTTCGCCTTCTGATTAAAAAGAAAGTTTTAATTAAATAATCATACATGTAATATTTAAACTTGGAAATTGGCATTTTCCACATATAACCCTTAAATAATTCCACACCAAAATGCTCTTTAAATCTTTGTATTTTTTCTTGCTTCGAACCTGGGTCCGGATTTATCTGAGCGCCTACTAAATCGAAAAATAATACACTTTTCTCTCTGGCAGATTTTATGGCAGACCAATATAAAAGTGAATTTGAACCGCGAAATGGCCTATCCTTAGTGCCTGCATACATATTATACCAGGCATAATTATTTGCATAAAAAATTGCGGAGGACTGAGGTACAGTTTGGTAATAAGATATCAGAACCTGGATATTTTCTTTAAGGTAATGCAGTTCCTTATTTGATGGTAAACTGATATCGGCTTTTTTGGCAGTTGCTGTTATTAAGGTTAATGCTTCATTTAATAAGTTAAAACCACTTTTAACTTCAACGCCTTCTTTAATTGCTTTTCTTATATCCGATCTATCCTTTGTTTGAATTGAATTAAATAATTCTTCTGTAGATTTCCCTTGCAAATTGATTTTATAAGTGCCGAATGGTGCGGAATCAGCCCCATTAGGAGGACTGTTAAAAATTGCCCAGTTTGGAGATTGTTGTATCCAATCACAAAGTTTTTTTTGTTTGATAATCTCAATAATTGAATTCAGAAATTCTTTCTCAGTTTTTAAATCTATATTTTCATCCAATTGTATAGTAGCCGTTAATACCATACCAATTTTAAAAATGTATCTCTCTCGGATAGAAAATGGTATCATCAATCTGGTATTTTGGTTCACAATACCATAAAACCAAATAGTAGAATGTTTTTTAACTTCTTTAAGATAATTGGCATATTCTTGAGTGGCAAAAACCGGTAATGTACTGGAATATTCGTCAATTCCTGGTATATCTGCCAGTTTTTCAAATTGCTGTATTTTCATTTTATGCATTAATCAAATGATTTACCTGACTCTCCTTTTTTACCAGCGAGCCCATCAAACAGACCGGAATAATAGAATTTCAATAGTTTTATATTCCCCATTCGTCGTATTGCCCAGTTAATAGTTAAAGGAAGTTTAATAAAATCATCAATTAATGATATTACAAGATTTGGATATAATTGGAATTTTCTAAAATATAAATATTTATTTCTCATCATATAATAATACATAAGGTTATTACCTTTCTTATTTTTAGTACTAAAATCATGAAAATGTCTTACAATCGCATCACGCATACAGAGTGTGGAAAAACCTGCAGTATTTATTCGGTATGCAATATCAAGCTCATCGTTATACATAAAATAATCTTCTTCAAAAAGTCCTGTAATTTTTAGTACTTTGCTTCTGATCATCATCGCCCCGCCTAAAACAAAGTCCACATAATTCTCAGCCGGAATTTCATTTAATAATTTCTCATTTCCAAGTGGATCATACTTTTTTTGAGTCCTGAAATTTGCTTTAACTCCATAACCCTGTATAATATTCCCGGGTTTGTTACCATATAAAACAACGGGACCAATTACACCAATTTTTTCATCTGTCTTGATTCTTTCAGTTAGAATTTCAATACATTTCTGCTCTAATTGAATATCGGGATTTAAAATAAAAAGAAGCTCGCACCCGTCATCCATCGCTTTTTGTATGCCGATATTGTTGCCCTTTGCAAACCCGTTATTTGTCTTGCAGGAAATAATGCAGATTGATAATGCAGTTTGATAAGTCTGAACGATCTCTAAAGTCTGATCGGTGGAATTATTATCAACAATATAAATTGCTAAGTTCTCATTATTTTGAATTATAAGTGATTCTAATAATCTGGCAATATCAGTTTGGCTGTTATAAGTTACAATCACTATTCCCAGTTTCATAATAATCTAATTGAAATCCCTGACTACCGTATTATTAAATAAATCAACGTAATATTCTGCCATTTTTTCAACAGTGTGATTTTCCCTCACATATTTGTATGCATAGTCGCCCATTTTAGCTCTCAGTTCATCGTCAAGATATAAAGTCTCAATTGCATTGACTAATTCATCCGCATTTAGTTTTATTAGAATGCCGTTATTTTCATTAATGAACATCTTTGTATCACCAACATCTGTTGCGACGATTGCATTTCCGCATCCCATAGCCTCAAGTACACTTTGTGATGGGTAATTGTTGGTAGTTTGAATTGATACGAATACAGATGTGTCAGCAAGTATTTCAGCAGGAGTTGAATGAAAACCGTGAAATATAATATTACCTGAGCCGGCATCTTCAACTCTTTCTCTAATATCGGATGTCAGCCTTCCTTCTCCCATTATATGAAATATCATTTCCGGATATTTCTTCGATAGTCTGATTGCCGCATCTACAAACATTTCTGGATTTTTATCCTTCTCCAATCTCCCTGCAAATGCAACCTGAAAAATACTTTTATTTCCAGCCTTGCATTTTGAATAATCTGCAAAAGAGCATGGAGTGATTGACACAGCATCCTCATTTACCTTTATACTTCTGTATCTTATACCTTCAAGTATAAACGGACTCAAAAAATCAATATGATCGCTGTTCTCTAAAGCATAATTAAATGAACTGAACTTCCTGTACCAGTATTTCTTTTCTTTAGGAAGTACATCTGAAAACCAGCTATCCATATCGCAGAAAATAATTCCGGTATCTCTCTTCTTCTTCATCAAATAAAAATAAAGAGGTAAAATTCCGTTGTAAACGCCGAGAAAACATTTAATATTTTTTTCTTCTCTTATCTGTTCTATTTCCCGGTAGTAACTTTTTTGGATCCTGTAATTTCTTAAATATCTGTAAATCTGTTTCAGGAAACCGGGATGTTTAATTCCATGAGATTTTGACGTAATACTATTCGCTGTTTTATTTTTAATATGTTTATCCTTTTCGCCAACGGGAATTAAATATCGGGTCGGATAATTGGGAAAAACTCCCTGAATTTTATCATATAGATCCTGGGTGATTATCAAATAATACTTACCGGGATAATGGCGTGACAGATATTCAAATAATTGTGTGAATCTTCTTTCCGCTCCGCCAAAAATTCCTTTTGTCAGCAAAACAATCGCGAAAGTATTTTGCATTTAGTAATTGCTTAATATTTCAAATAAATAATAATCACCTGTCGTTAATATAGTCCTATAATCTCCTGCACTTACCTTTTCCTTAATTTGTAAGAAGTATTCTTCACTGAAAGCTTCTTTATCGTAAATTAAGTAAGATTTATTTTGTTCGTTCAATTCAAAGTCTTTTAATAAAATAATTCTGCGGTTATTTAAATAAACCCGTGAGAGGTAGGGAAGAGAAGGTACATAAACATTTGCTTCGGACTCAACGATTGTGCTTACTTTATTAAAAAAATCCTTTTGCGAATCGTCTCTTGCAAACTCTATTCTTTTATAATGCTCTCTCAGAAATTGAATATCATCAATAACGCCGTGATGAAGAAAAATAAAATTTGAGCTCACACCCAATATGAAAAAAATTAATAATATTATTTTGGCGTAATTTTTTTTATGTATTAATACTGTTGCTAACATAATGCATAGAAAAATGTTAGCATAAACTATATTTCGCCAGGTTATTGTTGCAAAGAAAAATAACCAATAAGTAACATTAATTATTGAAAACAAAGCCAGAAAATGAAAACTAAAATGCCTGGAAGAATTTTTTGAATATTTATAATAAAGGTATATAGCTAAAACAAATAAAGGGATAAAAATTATCTCATTTGCCATAAACAGTTTTATATCTGTGAATGAAAGAAATGCTCGACCTTCTCTTGCACCGGAAATAAAATACCAGTTTAAATAAACTAACATATCATTTAAACCGAATGGAATCATAGTAGCTATGATAACTAAAAATGTTAGAATGTAGGTTTTTACAAGAAATAAAACCAGAAACTTTCTTCTCTCAATACTGGGTTCAATAACTATTATGGCACCGAAAACCAGAAAAAGATAAGGAATTAATTGGAATTTAGTTGTAATTGCCAAAACCATGAAGAATATAGAGAAATATTCAAATCTTTTGTTTTTTACAATTTCATATTTGTTCAGGTAAATGAGGGCGAATATTAAGAAGCATATCGCACTGATTTCAAGAAAAACTTCAGAAGTTAAGGAATAGATTCCCGGAATTGCAAAGATCAGGATATAACTGATCTTAAATGCATCTTTTTCAAGAAAGCGATAAAGCGAGTATATAAATAAGAATGTGAAGAAAACAATTATAAAACGTATACCAATTACTGAGAATCCAAAAAGTTTCACATACGCGTAGGATATAACATTAAAAGGTAAATTAGGAATTAAATATATATTTGTCCCGCCTGTATCATAATCCCGGGTGATATTACCGTATTTTTCAATATTCTGAATGTCATTTAAAAAGTATGCCGGGTCCTGACCTATATCAAAAAGGAAAACAGCACTTATTATAAAAACAATTGAGATTACAAAAGAAGTTAGAAAAATAAAATTAACAGTTATATAATTATCTGCTGTTTGAATAATGTGTTTTAGTAATTTCATTATTTTATCAATCAACTGGGCTCGCGCCGGGTCGGCGCGAGCCGCCCGCCCGTCGCTCTGCGCCTGATCGGCGCAGAGCGACGGGACGCGATGGCGAGGCGTGCCCCTGCAGCGTCGACGGCGAGCTGGGCCCGCAGGGCATCGAGCCC
>JAWOIK010000193.1:0-4744 GCA_046484705.1 Ignavibacteriaceae bacterium
GATCGAAAAAAACATTTATTTAAAACTTCCGCCGGAAAATATATTGCCCCTACTCCGATTGAGAATATATTTCTTGCCAGTAAATATATTGATCAGTTTATCTTGATAGGTGACCGAAGAATGTTTCTTACCGCACTGATCGTTCCTGACTTCGACGCAATAAAGGAATATGCTGATTCAAATAATATTCAATATTCAACAATTGAGGAACTGGTTAAAGATGAGGATATTTATCGATTATTGGAAAAGGATATGGATCAGTTTCAGAAAAAACTTGCAAATTTTGAAAAAGTAAGAAAATTTGTAATGCTTGACAGACCATTTACTATAGAATCCGGCGAAATTACTCCGAGTATGAAAGTGAAAAGAAAATTTATTGAGGAAAGGTACCAGGATCTCATTGAGCAAATGTATCAAAGCCTGGAAAGATCTTCCAAAACTTAGATCTACATCTGTATTTAGAGTATAGTTTAAGAGTTAGAGTATGATATTTATTTTACTAGCTGAATAAAATAGTTTTTCTATAAACTTTATATCGCAGGAGTTAATGGGCTGGGATGGTCAATGTTAACTTATTATTGACATTTATCTTTAAATCTCTGCACCCATTGCCGGTATTAAATCAGATTAGTTATGTGTATAAAATTAATATACACTCAACACAATCGATGTTACTTAATCTTGAACGAGAATTAGTTCAAATATCGTGCTTAATACAGACAAAAATATATTTCATTTCAGGTTTGGCTTAATTAAATTATCATTCATAAGTATAACATTAGCATTTGTTTGACTGCAGAAATTATATTCACCTAAAAATTAAAAAGGAGTATTTATAATCTGAACAACTACTAATTCAATCCGTATAATTAAAACAATAAAAAAAGAGCAATAGATGTTTCGAAAACTAAATGCATATTTTTTTCTTTTTATAGCAGTTGTTTTATTTCATATAATCCTAAACAAACCTTTCAAAAGCCTCGATAATAGGTTTACAGATTTACAGTTTCAAGTTCGTGGTGAATCACAGATCGATACTTCTATCATTACACTTTTTATTGACAATGCAATTATGGATTCTCTCGGAAGGGTTCCACTAAAATGGATATACTATGCACAACTTATCGATGCTCTTTCTGATCTTGGTGTTAAGGCGATTGGAATTGATATCATATTTGATAAAAACAGTCCCGATTATCCAACACAGGCATCCTGGCTTGTTACTGCAATAAGAAATTCGGGAAGAGTCTGTGTAGGCGGCATTTTCAATACTATCGATAGCCCCTCCAAAACAGATACTGTAAGAACCGGAAGAATAGATAAACCAGGATTAGTAAAACAAGAAAAATCCGATAGCTCATCTCTTTATTTTGGTGGTGACCTGGAGATCCCTTTTCCATGGCTATTAAAAAATGCTGCCGGATTTGGTCATCTTAATTTTGAAGATGGTGTCGATATAAGAAAGATACCTTTGGTTTTAAGTAATATGGATTCCAGTTATACAATTTTTAAGAGGGGTGAACTAGTTCCTGCACTAACTCTCGAATTACTACGAATTTATTTTGATCTGCCTGCTGATTCTATTTCGGTAAGTCCAGATAGTGTATTAATTAAGTCAGATGGTAAATCTATTAAAATTCCAACCGACAACTCTCAGATGGAAATAAACTATACAGGGGGATTAAACAGTCTTAATATGTTTTCCATTTCGGATTTTCTAAATATGTACAGGGCTTATTCCCGCACTAAAGAATTGACAACCGAACTAGAGCAGTTTAAAGATAAAATTGTACTTATAGGACTTACGGGAAAAAGAACCGGACAGTACGCGTCAACACCATTCGATAATAAAACACCTCAAATTGTTATTCATGCAAATGCATTAAGTACAATTCTCAGTCAGCGTTTTCTGCAGACTTTACCGGAGTGGCTAACCATTTTAATTTCTTGCATATTAGCTTGTTTAGTATTCTTTCTTACCGTAAAAAATAATATAACATTTTTCAGGTTTTTCCTGACAGGCAGTTTAATTTTTATATTTTACCTAGCATTAACTTTTGCACTTTTCAGAGCTGATATTATTATCTCACTGCAGCCATTACTTGCAGCTATACTGGTTTTGATAGGCTCCGGAATATATCATATTAATTTACTCCATCACCATTCAAAATCTATCGAAAAAGAGAAGCAAAGCATCGAGAGTATTTTAAATAAAAGCAAACAAAAAATATTACGGTTAGAAAAAACATTAACTAACTATCAAAACAATTCAAATGGAGATGATTCACCCGGATCATTGATTTATTATCAGACAGAATTAGCTGAACTTTCATCAAAATTTGAAGACCTGTCCGAGTATAAGAATAGCAAAAATGAAAAGATTGAATTTAATGGTATTACTTTCAGTCGAAAAAGTAAACTTGCTGAGGTGATCAGCTTTACAAAAAAAATAGCACCTACAGATACAACGGTACTTTTGTACGGGGAAAGCGGAACAGGTAAGGAACTTATTGCAAAAGCAATTCATGAACTGAGTGACAGGAAGCGTAACAATTTTGTAACAATAAATTGCGGCGCAATACCCGAAACTTTGCTGGAAAGCGAACTATTCGGGCATGAAGAAGGTGCATATACCGGTGCACATAAATTGCATAAAGGATATTTTGAAACTGCCGATGAAGGTACAATATTTTTGGATGAAATTACTGAAACGAATGAAATGTTTCAAACTAAGTTATTACGGGTTCTGCAATCCGGTGAGTTCAACCGTGTCGGAGGAACAACAACTTTAAAAGTAAACCTGCGAATAATTGCAGCAACAAATAAAAATATTGAAACACTAATAAAGCAAAAACAATTCCGTGAGGATTTATACTACAGGTTGAATGTTATAAAAATATTTATACCTCCGTTAAGATCAAGAAAAATCGATATCCCAATTCTGACCGATCATTTTCTAAAAAAAGAAAATGCGGAACAATTAAAAGTTTCGACATCTGCTATGGATGCAATTCTTTCTTATGACTGGCCCGGAAATATCAGACAACTGGAAAATGTTATTAAACGAGCAGCTATACTGGCAAAAGTTGATAATAATAATCTAATACAATTAAAATATCTGCCTCCTGAAATTATAAGCATAGTAAAGAATAATGGTGATGATGTTGAAGAACGTATAATCTCGACGCTTAGAGAAATGCAATTTTCTCACAGTTCAATTTCTGATACGGCGACAGCTGTGGGTAATCTGCACAGAAGCACTGTTGCTGAGTATTTTCGTGGTGTATGTTTCAGAGAATATTGTGAACATCAGTTTAATTTTGAAGAAACTGTTGCAAGTCTTGCCGGTTCAGAACATGAAATAACCAGACTGAGGGTTCAGAATAAATTAAATGAGTATTTGAACAACCTGCTGGAAAAAATAAACCGAAAAACCCCGCTTGAGCAATTGCAACAAAAACTGGGATTTAAGTATAAAAAACTCCCGAACAGGTACCACCCCTACCTGAATAAAATTATAGAATACTTTTATAATTCAGAATCTGAGTTGATAAAAGACCAATTGTCGAATTCCCAAAATATATAACAACATCAATTTCCCGGCTTTCGGCACATTTATTTACTAGGATAAACCTCTAATAATTTAAAATATAGTTTTGTGTTTGAGCTGCAATTTCTTTGGGATCCAATGATTCCGGCAGTTAAAACTTAAATTCCGGCAGTTTAAATTTTTAAATAAATTGTTATTTTTAACAATATTCCTACCTTTTCTGATTGGTCTGACTTTTGGTTTGATTGATGAAACTAATAATCAACAATTTCAATTTTTTCGGAGGTCCAAATGACAAGACAATTATATTTTATGTTTTCAATCCTTCTTGTTCTGGTATTTTTTACCGGACTTACACATGCACAGTCTGATCCGCCATCAAATTTGCAAGCTTCAAATTCAAATAAAGCACTGAAGCTAACCTGGGAAGTACCCGGAAACGGACAAGAAGTTGTTTACAATATATATCGTGCAGAAGTTCAAAGTACGAGTGATGCTGCTGATCCTATGAAACTCAATTTTACTAAAGTTAGTACGGTTAAGGAAACTACTTTTGAGGACAGAAGTGCTGCTCCAGGACAAGCATATGTATATTATGTTGTTTCAGTTAATCAAGATGGAGTGGAAAGTGCCGGCAGCAATTATGTAAATGTAAAAATCGGTGAAAAAGATGCAGAGGCCGGTTTATACTAATCAAATGACAATTACGATGAACTGATAAAAAAGATTCGAAATATTAAAAGATAAGAGGCTGACTCTTTCTCTACTCCACAAACCCGTCCTTAATCTCTAAGGGCGGGTTTATTTTTATTATTATATCTTAGTACCTGTAAAGATTAAATCAGAAATTCAAAAATGAAAATCCTATTAATAATTCATCAACAGTTCAATCATCTTAGTATGTATAACTGCGTTTGAAGCTAGGATACGTTTAGAGAAGATATCTAATTCACTGCCGTTAAAATCGGTCACTATTCCACCCGCTTCTTCAACTAAGAGTTTACCTGCGCAAATATCCCAGGGATGAAGATGAACCTCCCAAAAACCTTCAAAAACTCCTTCTGCAACGTAACAAAAATCTATGGCAGCGGAGCCAAGTCTTCGAACAGCTCTTGAATTTTTTGTCATCACCTCAAATCTTTCAAAAGCTTTTTCCGGATTTTCTTTAACATTATATGGGAATCCGGTTACCAG
>JAWOIK010000213.1:0-9370 GCA_046484705.1 Ignavibacteriaceae bacterium
TTGCTGCCAGGTGCTGCCGCCGTCGGTAGTTTTATTTATCATATCAAAATTTGATGCCAGTCGACCTACTGTAAAACCATAGTTTTCATTCAGAAAAAAAACACCGTTATGGTTTACTGTAACACTTATCGTATCAGGAATTACTGCTGCCCATGTTTCTCCACCATCTGTTGTTTTTGTAACCAACCCATAACTATGCGAGGCATAGCCTATATTCTCATCAACAAAATGCATATCAAGAATATTTGGAGCTACGTTATTAGCCCGGATGTAGGATCCTTTCCAGCTTGCGCCAGCGTTGGTTGATTTCAGGAATACACCGTCAAATCCGCTTGCAACAATATTACCATTTGGAAGATACTGGATTGCATAGAGCGAACTTCCCGGTACGGGTGTCAATACTTCCCAGCTATCACCAAAATTTGTAGATCTTAGTATTACACCGCTGTTTCCACAAACCCATACATTATTACCGATTCCGGTAATTGTACTTAATGTTGAGCCGCAAGGAATATTTATAGGGATCCAATTTGCACCGCCATCTGTAGTCCGAACAGCAACACTGCCTCTGCCGCCGCCGCCAATTGCCAAACCGTTATTTACATCTTTAAAGTAAACACTGTATAAATTCTCAAAAGTTCTGTTTGGTTCGGACTGTGTTAAATAACTCCAGGTAGCACCTCCGTCAGTTGTTTTGATATGTATACTTGGCTGTAAACCTATAAGAGAACCCCAACCAACAGAATAAGCAACTGTAGAACTAACCATATAAACCCCGCGAAGATCCGATCTGGTGTACGTAAATCCTCCAAGAGGTGCAGGAGAAGCGGTTGTCCAGTTTACACCATCACTGGTATAATATATCTCTGCATTATTTTTACCAACGACAATTCCATTTGTGCTTCCGCTGAAATGCATATCATTAGCTGGCAGTGCGATGGTCAGTACATTAGACCAATTCGTTCCTCCATTCGAAGTATAATACACGTTTGTTCCTGAGCCGACGTTTATCAAAGCCCACGCCTGTGATTCAGTGAGAACATATAACGCTTTAACATCACCTGTTGCATCACTTACGGTAAGTCTATCCCAGTTTTCACCGCCATCAGTTGTTTTCAACACATTCCCATATTTGCCACCTGCATATCCAAAATTTTCATTTAAGAAAAAAACTTCCAGGTATGTAATTGAATCTGCATCATCATATTTCTGAATCCATGTTTCGCCGGCATCCGTGCTTTTATATATGAATCCATCCGCTCCTACGGCCCATCCCGTTGTCGGAGTTGCAAAAAATACTCCGCTTATACCCGGAAAAGTTTGTGTAGTAACTTTTCTCCATTCCTGCGCAGGATTGGTGACGACAGCAATAAGAACCATGAGCAGGCTTAAGGTCAATTGTAAACTTCTTTTCATTTTTAGCCTCGCTGAATTTTGTTTTTGGTTTTTCATAATTGTTTAAAAAGTAAATAGCTTTGCCGTGAGTACTCCCCATAAAGCAGACCGGGATGTTGTTGAAGGGTTTCCAGGAGAGTAGTTCAGATATTCAAGGCTTGCATCAACCTGGAATGATTCGAATATTTTCAATCCTGCTCCGGCGGTTATCCTGTTATATTTCACATCCTCACCACCGGAGACAATATCATTCTCAATAAATGTTACATTATAACCTGCGCGAAGAAATAAATTTGTCATTAGTTCGAATTCGGTACCAATTCGGATAAGATGATTTTGTGAGGTTAAGGAGACCATACGACTGTCAACATATTTAGAGGAATCAGCTTTTAAATTTGAATATTCATACTCAAATGCGATAAGAAGCTCATTTGTCAAATTGTAAGAGGACCCAATACCTGTATAAAAATTCTTTATATCCCACTGCCAGAGAAGCAGATTGAGGGGGGAATCTTTTGACCAGCTGTTTCTTTCATTGTAACCTGTGCTTAGCGATATCATTAATTCTTTTGAAATGAATTGTCTTGCCTGCAGTTTGATTTTATAATCATTAAAGCTGGAATATCCTTCCTCATATTCATTCATAGACTCGTTTGTTGCAGCAATATGAAACGGAATTAAATTTTTCATATTATAATTTATTAATTCACCTGCCAGACCTATCTCGGAATTCTCTGATGGTGTATAATAAAGCTGTGCCCCAAAAGTTTTTCCTGCTTTTTTTATTTTTTGATTTACCGTACTTGATCTTTTTCTTACCGAAAATGTTTCGCCTTTGAAATTAAATATCTCTACATCAAGCAAGTCTTCACTTTTTGCTTCAATTTTCTCCTGTTCATCATTCAAAGAAAATGTTAAACCAGCGGCAAAGCTTTCGGTTACCGTATATGCCAGTCCTATATCGCCGGTTACAACCCGGTATAATGTTTGTGCACGGGAGTAAGTACTTTTTAAGCCGTCAAGAATTTTGTATCCTGCGCTCGCACCCATAAAAAGTTTCGGCAAAAGTTCAAAGCTGTACATAAATTTCATATACGGTCCGTTGAAGTTGAAATTGCCGGTTGTGGTATCATTCATAAAGAAAGCTTCACCACCGTAAGTATCATACTTAAGAGTCCTGTATACGTTGCTCCTTTGTTCATGCAGATATGAAGTCTCTCCGAGGAATGTTCCGTCTTCTCCAAGTGTTTTGATGCCCTTAAATAAAATTTGATATGATTCAACTTCACCGGGATCATATACACGCTTATAATCTCCCCATACACTCCCCCCGGAAGGTATTAACTTCAGCCAGCTTGTCTTTTCACTTTTAATTAACCAAGCTGGGTTCCCGCCTAAATGAAACGGAGACAAAGAATAATCTTCATCAAGTATTGAATAAGAAAGTCCTGCCATACTTTGAGTTCTTACTGTCTGTGCATTGTTTGCCTGCAGAATTACCAAAAGCAAAGAGAATATTAAGTAAAACTGTTTCATAATTATTATCCGGTAAAAATTTTATTCTACATCCCTGAAGGCTGTAATTGCAATCAGACCGTATATACCAGTGATAAGCACCAGAATAAGATCCGGTATTGATTTTTTTAATGACTGCTTTCTGTATTTTATCAGGAATACTGCGGCTATTGTGCTTAATATCATAAGAAGGATTGCACTTGAATCTGATAATTTCAAATAGGTATCAACAAAGGAACTGTTTTTGTCAAAATAATTAATTGAAAATGGAAAAAGATATGCGGAGAATATTCCTGCCGGGCTTTCATGTTTCCCGGTCCACTTCTCACTGTACTTATCGATTACCTGATATCCCCTGTCAGCTACCACCACATCTATATTGTCATACCTTATAACTGAGATTGTTCTATAGTACAAATCTCCCTGGATATAGAATACATCTTTTTTATAGTTATAATTATCAACAGGCAGCCTTATAAATTTATAATCATCATAACAAAGCAGATATATCTGGTTGTCGCCTGTAACTAAGTATGCGTAGAATTCCCTGAGATTCATTTCTATCACAGCTATATGAGCAATATCAATATTGCCGGGAACTTCTATACGGACACAGAACGGATTCCCTTTTTCCATTTTTAATTGAAAAAGCTTTTCGTTGGAATCAAGAATAAAATATCCTTCATCGAATGGTTTTCTGGTTGTTGGATTACCTGCTATTAACTTCGACGGAAATGAAAAACCTGCTTTTAGCATGGCTTCGGTAAACCTTTTGCTTTTATCTTCATTAATAGTATTTGTTTTACTGTCAATAAATTCAATCCGCTCATTGATCCGGAAAAAATCATCGGGCATTTCAAGTTTTATTCGTCCGGATTTTGACTCGAGAAGTGAAAAAAGTGGTATCTTTTCAAAGTCTATATCGGATGGTCTAATACGAAAAGTGAAATTATTTAACCTAACACTATCCAGATTTAATTCTTTACTTCCAATCGAATCAGGCATTTTATTCAATGCTGCAAGTTGTCTGTAGTTTTGAAACGGCATAATTGAATCATACTGATTACGGTCATATATATTGTTTTTTGTGTCGCTCCAATTCACATCTGATTTGCCGACGTTCATTGTATTTACATTCATTTTAACGAAGTCATTAATGATAGGACTATAACCGATGAAAGGAGTGGATATGCTTTTTTCAAATTTCATCCAATATAATTTTGGAAGAAAATGTGCGGAAACAATTACCATTATAATAAGCAGCAAATATCTGGAAATTCTTATTATCATTACTTAATTCCTCTTTTGAAATAGTAACCGGATAACAATATTGTCATCACGATAAAAAGACTGGCAAGCACATAGAATATCATAAAACGGTGGGTATAATCTGCCAGCCCGATAAGTGTGGATATCAATCCGCCGAAAAAAATCATCTGTGGTATTCTTCTCCTCCACACCGGTTCAACCATAATCACAGCTACTGCAAAATAGGAAATAAGTCCTGCAAGGAATGCTGGTAGAAGAATATAGACAGCGTTATATGTTAATTCTTTAGGAAAGAAATTTGATGAAATTATTGAATATGCTAATAATGTCGCTGCAATTAGTGCAATTAAAAAACTACCACCGATAAGAATCATTTGAAGAAGAATTTTATTCTCTTTCACCGGTAAGTGAAGTGTCAACTTTAATCTACCGCTGTCTATTTCTGGATAAAATTGCACTAACGCCAGAACAACCCCAATTATAAATGGAATGTAAAGCAGATCTGAATAAAATGGATATTTCAGATAAATAACGTAACTCCAGTAGGCTACCGTTCCATTAATTTCAATAGAGTGCGCTGCTGTTAAGAAAATATATATGACGGAGATTAGAATTATGACGCTTAGACTTAGATAAGTCCATCTGATTTTAAGCCACTCCTTGTACAATAATGCACTGAACATAAATTGCTCCTAATATTTACCGGTTATACCTACAAATGCATCCTCTAAAGTCAGGGAAACACGTTGCAGTGCTGAATATTGAATATTGTTTTTTGCTAAGAAAGTAATTACGTCCTCTTCAGTTGAGAATGTAAACAGATTTGCAGTGTCTCTGATTAACTCGAAATTTTTTACAAGCCCGTTTTTTTCAATTTTCAGATTTGGTATCTCCGTTTTGAATCTGAAACATTTAAACTCAGATTGGAATTTTTTAATTGGCATATTTAACAGGACAGAGCGGTAATCCATTATCAGGCAGTCTTCAAGAAAATTCTCAAGATCCTGTATTATATGCGATGTTATAAAAATAGTTTTACCTTCACCTTTTGTATAGTCAACCAGGTAATCCAGAAATAATCTGCGATAACCAGCATCAAGACCCATGGAGTAATCATCAAGAATCAGCAAATCAGTGTCCTGGGCCAGTAACAGACCTAATGCTACCTGGGAACGCTGACCGCATGACATTCTCGAAATCTTTTGATCTTCTGTTACCTGCAGCTTCGACATTAATTCATAATACGGTTCCCGTTTCCACTTAGGATAGAATGCGGAATAAAACTTTTCGATTTGTTTTATAGTCATGAAGTTGTATTGCACATGACCTTCGATTAAAAATCCCACTCTGGCTTTAGTTGCTGGAGAGAGTTTATATGAATCTTCCCCGAACATCAGGCAGCTTCCTGATGTTGGTTTAAGGTAACCATTAAGAATATTAATTGTAGTTGTTTTCCCTGTTCCGTTTTTACCAAGAAGCCCGAATACACTGCCTCTCTTAATATTGAAATTGAGATTTTCGTAAACAAGCTTCTTACCGTAATAGTGAGTCAGGTTCTTTATTTCAACAACATTTTCCATTATTTAATCTTTCTTAAAATCACCTGTTAATGATACCCAGGTGTTGGTTGAGGAATAATTTCCCAGTCAAGTGTGGCATCATTTGTATCCATACCCGGTTCTCTTCTGCGCATTGATTGACCCGAATATTTAGGTGGGCTATAAGAGAAGCCCCTGTCAACTCTGTCATCCAAAGTTTTTTTCAAATTAGCACTGGACTGATACTCAACACCATCAATAACGGTTGTGATATCAATGCCATCCTGCCATACAGAATCAACTCCTGAAGAAACTATAATTACATCCCCGGTTAAACTTATAAGGAAATCAACGGTTGACTCGGATTTCATATTAATGAGATTCGGCACGTTCGGGTTATCAATATCTTGAGGTGAATATTGATTATAAAACTCCCAATCTGCTGTAGACAAATCAATGCTCGTAGCCACAGTATTTTTATGATTGACTGCATCGGAGGCAAGTACTAAAAAAGTATTTGGATAAAATGGATGGTTCTTTTCACCAGGAGAACCTGGAAACTTAAATATGTAAGTAGCGCCTTGAATGTGTCCATCACCGTACTCATCCGCTCCCGGCCCTTGCCCGTCACTATTACCTGAAAACCGCATTACCATCATTCCATCAAGGTATTTAATGCTGTCGCTCATATTATATAATTCTATATATTGATCGAAGAAAAAGTAAATGCTGTTTACCGGACCAACTGAATAAATTTCGTTAATTGCAATACCGCTGCTCGTGATCGGCTTTGCAATAACTGAATCACTAACAGTAGTTCCCGATATAATCATTACATCCTTTTTGTTGTAAACTAATTGGATTGATTCATCTTCAGGGTGAACCATTCGAAAAGAAATACTATAAACTGCTGATGGTATTCCTTTAATTTCAAAACATCCGTTAATATCTGCCTGATGTATCATCATTCCATACATGGAAGACAGTATTACTTTTGCATTTCTTAATGGTAGTAATTCGCTTGTTGAATCAGCAGGTACGGAATGCCAGTAAGCCTCAATTCTGAGATGAGTATTCCCCTCAACCATGATGGGTGGATTTTCCTCACATCCATTTATAAAAATCAGAATAGGGACAAGATATAAGTAAACTTTTTTCATCTAATTTACCTTTTTAAATAAGTTATCAAGAACCATGCTGAATTCTATACCGTATGAGAGAGATGGGTTTCTGATTTCCTCAATTTGGGATCCCACAGAAACAAAATATTTTCTTAAAGCCGGGTCGTCAAGGAAATTATTTACATAAAATGATACTTCGGCACCTTGAAATAGTGATTTGCTTACATTCAAATTGAATAACCATTTGTTCGGTTTTAATTTAACTTCTCTTTCAAAATAATAAGCAATCAGCCGGGCTTCGGTAAGGAGGCTAAGGTCTCTTGGAGCCTGATTGAGGTTTCGAATTTTTTCCCATACCAACTGTTCAGCTCTCAAAGTCACCCATAAACCAAGTGGTGCGCAAGTATATTTAATATAATAATTCAATTGAAAACGATCACTCCATCTCTCACCTGCCGGATAAAACATCCCGATAAGTGTGTCAGTGCCTGGCACTTGGTAGTTTGGGAATTGACCTTCTGAGCTTAGGGGGTCCGATTTATAGGATAAGTTTCCCGTTGATAACTTCAAATAGTTATATGCTCCTACAACCTGAAACTCCATGTTCAGGGGTTTTATCCTTTTCGTTTTAAGTGTTAATTCAATTCCTTTACTATCAGTCCATCCGCTGTTTCCTGTAAGACTATAGCTGTCAATGTAGTAAGCTATGTTTCGTTCGCCATCATTAACTACAGAAAATACAGGGTTTGAATAAGTTTTTGGTTCATTTGCTCTTTTCTTATAATAAACCGAGATTGATGACCCGAGAGAATTAAAGAACTTATGATCATATGAAATTTCATATTGGGTCTCCCTATAGCCTTTTAGATCCGGAGCTGTTCTATCATAATGGAAGTAATTAACTGTACTATCAATTGGGTTACGCCAGGTGTAAATCGTTTCTGGTGGGTATATCAAGTTCATCGATGGTGATTTGGATGTTGCACCTGCACTAATTCTTAATTGATTGTAATCTGTAAAATATAACATCAGGTTCACACGCGGATTAAAGAAAGTTCCCTGATGAGATTGTACTATGTTCCCATCACCCCATAAACCGGAAAGGTTGAATTTTTCTGGCCTGTACATTTCATAACGTAATCCAAGCATCAGATTAAAATCAAATATAAAGTGACCTGTTATTTTGTCTTCAGCGTAAAGATTTACTAAAAGTTGTCCTGGTATATCATCAAAAGAATATGACCTGCGAACTGATTCGGAGCCATAATAATTTAGTACTGAATCTACAATAAGACCTTGCCCTGTATTCACATTATACTGGGGATCAGTTCCGATTAAAAACTTATGTATTATATTTCCTGTATAAAAAACCCTATTCCATTCTAATCTGCCTCCTATTGTCCATTCAACTCCTTTTGTTTCAACTTTGCCGAGATAAATTGAGATCGTATCACCATTGGGAAGAACTCTTAAATCAGACTGAATAAGCCTTGACTTCATCGTATTTTCACGACGCATAGTAATGAATGTGTTATATTCTAATGTAGACACACCGTCAGTAGGTTTGTATTTGCCCCAGCTTGAAAAACCTAATGTAAATCCTCGATTATAATTTCTTGTTTTAAGTTGATCGCCTTTAGGTTCCTCTTCATCAAAAATAGTCTGAAAATTAAACTTGCTATTAAAATTGAGTTGATTATCAAAAAGGTTGCTTGAATAAACACCCTGACCTGTCATACGAAGATATTCATCGCCGGTTTTCCTGATATCACGTTCACTCTGAGCAACATTAAAGTTATAGCTAAGACCACTTTCACCAATCAGAAAACCACCACCAATATTTCCCTCACGTGTATCAGGATTATTTTTAATTTTTATTCTATGAGGTGATGGACCAATTTTTGTTTGAACGTTTATTATACCAGCAGTAACATCTCCATACCTTACAGATGGTAACCCGGTGATTACTTCGATTGATTCAATATTGTCAGCAGGAATTGTTCTTAAATCTATCCCTGCTCCCATCGTTGAAGTTCCGAATTTAGATCCGGTAAGACGTTCGAACTGAAGATTAGCGTTATTAGAAACTGGTGTACCATCAACCACAATCAATGTACCGAAAGCTGAAAGCTGGTCACCTTCATCACCCCTTACCGCTATCTGGCTGGTTTTACCTAATCCTGGATTGTCGGTTTTTTGCACACCTGGGACAAGATCCAGAACATCTTTAATACTTGAAGCCTGATAGTGTTCGATTTCGCCAGCTGATATTACGGTTTTACTGCTGATATCTGTTGGCAGTAATTCTGTGGTACCTACAACCTCAATTCCACCTATTTGAAATGCTATTGATTTAAGAGTAAAATTAATTTCAAGTACTTCGCCCTTACTGATTTTAATTTTATGGGATTTTTTTTCATATCCTACAAATGAAGCTTCAATAGTATATTCTCCCGGTTTTATATTTCTAATTGAATAATGCCCCTTCGTGTCGGTCGCACAACCGATTGCAAGTTCTTTAATCAGGATATT
>JAWOIK010000044.1:0-57774 GCA_046484705.1 Ignavibacteriaceae bacterium
GTTAAAAGGTCGTTTAACTCTTTTATATTAGGTTTGAACTCTTTAATAAATTCGCGTGTCAATCTTACAAAATCCGGGTGAAGATCATGAGAAAGTCCGCCAACCCAGATATAATTGTACAATAATCTTGCACCACAGGTGATCTCAAAGAGATGAAGTATTTTCTCACGGTCTCTGAAACAGAACAGAAAAGGAGTGAACGCGCCGATATCGGCACCATAGGTTCCGAGTGCAACAAGATGGGAAGCGATTCTTTGTAATTCACTCATAAGAACTCTAATGTACTCAACACGCGGTGGTACTTCTATACCGAGTAATTTTTCAACACCAATAACATATCCCACTTCATTATTCATTGAAGCAAGATAATCCATTCTGTCAGTATAAGGAATAACCTGGGGATAGGTCATAGCTTCGGCATGTTTTTCAAAACAACGATGAAGGTAACCGATATGTGGGGTAACTTTTTTTATAAGTTCACCATCCAAAGTCAGTTCGAGTCTCAGAACACCGTGTGTTGACGGATGCTGAGGACCCATATTAAGAACCATCTCTTCGGTTTTTACACCAGAGTGAGTTTCAATATTTTGGTTAACTTCGCTCGTCATACGATTAAGCAACAAAATTCATCAAATAAATTGAAATGCTATATTAATAAAAAGTATCGAGTTAATAAGGAACTTTCATTCCCTGGTAAAATTCAGGATTTTCATAATCTTTTCTTAACGGGTATCCTGCTTCCCAATCGTAAGGCATTAAAATTCTTCTTAAGTCCGGATGGTTAATGAACTTTATTCCAAACATATCATATGCTTCACGTTCATGCCAGTCTGCACATTTCCAAACTTCGGTTACAGATACGACTTCAGGCTTATCCCTGTCAGTCATAACCTTTAAGAGTAACTTGTGTCTTAATTTAATTGATTCGATATGATAATAAATACTGATCGTTCCACCTTTCATACTAACCCTGCCATTTCCTTCCTCAACCTTTTCTCCATTATAGTCATCAACACCTGAAAGATTAATTAAAGAGTCAAACAATAATTCTTTATCAGCGGAAAGGAATAAACAAACTTTGTCTATTTCAAATGGAGGAATAATAATGAAAGGCTCAACAGGAATATCGGCATTTAATATTAATTCAGACTTTTCAAACCTGCTTTTTAATATTTCAAAAATTTCTTCAGGCTTTTTCATATTTTTTTGGTGATAATCTTTCTTCTCTTATTTTTTCCTGCAATTTTAATAAACCTTCAAGAAGAGCTTCAGGTCGTGGCGGGCAGCCAGGTACATATACATCAACCGGAATTACTCTGTCCACTCCTTTTAGAACGTGATACCCATGCTCCCAATACGGACCTCCGCAATTAGAGCAGCTACCCATGGATATAATATATTTCGGATCAGGCATTTGTTCGTATAGTCTTTTTATACGAATCGCCATTTTAAGAGTTACGGTTCCGGAAATTATTATTACATCAGATTGACGTGGTGATGGTCTGGGTATTACACCAAACCGGTCAAAATCATAATGAGAGGCAGAAGTGGCCATCATTTCAATAGCACAGCAAGCTAACCCGAACCCCATTTGCCATAATGATGATAAACGTGCCCAGTTAAAAAGATCTTCAACTTTTGTAATTATTATATTGCTGTCGGTGAATTCTTTATCTAATAATCCCATACTGTTATTGTATTATCTTTCCGGGATTGTTGAGGATATACTTTTATTTACTACCGGAGGTTTTATTAATGGTCTTTCCCATTCTAAATCTCCTTTGCCCCACTCATAAACCATTCCCAGACCTAAGAGCAAGAGAAATATTGCACCAATAGAAAATCCAATGAAACCATACTGCTGATAAACCAGAGCCCATGGAATTAATAATACAACCTCAACATCAAAAATCAGAAATATCAGTGCAACAACATAAAACCTGATATTAAATTTTACCCAAGGTGAACCTTCGGGGTTCTCGCCGCATTCATAAGTTAAAAGTTTCTCGTGGGTGGGTCTGTGAGGTCTGAGAAGTTTTGCTAAATATACTATACCAACTACAAAGATGATAGCGATTAGTATAAAAATAAAAACTTTTCCGAATTCAGTTAGCATTATTTCATAAAATTTTGACGCTAAATTACTACTATGGTTGAGTAATGTCAAGAATTGTTAACTGCTGATGGTCATTAAGTTTTTATTTCCACACTAAATATTTATAATGTTACAATTGTTTCTGCTTAATGAATCATTCGGTGTAAACAAATAAATATGCTCTTAACAGAGAGCCCTTGAACTCAGGATTAATAATACAATCAACTTATAAAGCTTATTAGTTTTAAATTAAAAAATCTATAGTTTTGCAGTAATAAAACAAATTATAACTGAAATTATTTTAAGTAGAATTAAGAATAAAATGGTTCAATCCAATCTCCGACCGACAAAAGCCTTAATTAGTATTTCAAACCTGAAAAAGAATTTTTTAAATATTAAAAAGAAAGCTAATAATGTTAAAGTAATGGCTGTTGTGAAGGCGGATGCATACGGACATGGAGTTAAAATAGTTGTTGATGCTTTTAATTCACTTGCATCAAAAAAACCGGAATACTATGCAGTAGCACTTGCTGATGAAGGTATTGAACTTAGAAAATTAAAAATAACTCAGCCGATTTTGATCTTTGATACTGTAACTCCTGCCAATGCATTTAAATATTTTAGCTACAAACTGATTCCTAATATTTTCGATGATATACATTTAAAAATATTAGAGGATTACAGAAAAAGATTAAGTAAGAAAGATTCTTCATTCAGATTTCCTGTTCATATTGAAGTTGATACCGGAATGAACAGGACAGGAATTAATTTTACTTCTGCATTCGATTTTATAAAAAGAGTAAGCAATCACAACAAATTCTATATAGATGGCATCTATACCCATTTTGCAACCGCTGATGAAAAGAATAACCCATTTGTCAAACTTCAACTTAGAAGATTTACAAAATTGGTAGACCAATTAAGGCAGAATGGAATTAGTTATGGCTTAGCTCATGCCGCTAATAGCGGGGCCGTTATAAATTACCCGGAGTCATATTTCGATATGATAAGACCCGGAATTTCTCTTTATGGGTATTATCCTTCATTGAAGACAGCAGAGTCTGTTCCGCTGTTCCCTGTAATGTCAATTGAATCAGAAGTAGGAAGTATAAAAACAATTCATCCGGGTGAAACAGTCAGTTATGGACGAAAATTTAAGGTTAAAAAAAGTACAAGTATAGTTTCAATACCTATAGGTTATGCTGACGGTTTTAACAGAAATTTAACTAACAAAGCAATGGTTTTAATGAAAGGAAAATTTTGTAAACAAGTTGGTACAATAACTATGGATAGATCCATGGTTGATATTGGCCAAAATAAAGTTAAAATTGGAGACAAGGTTATTTTAATTGGTAAACAAAATAAACACGAAATTACCGCCTGGCACTGGTCTCGTATTCTGAATACAATTCCTTATGAAATTACTTGTTCAATCAGTAAAAGAGTACCAAGAGTAGTTAAAATTTAAATGGAACTAGTTAAACAATATATAAACCAGAGTATTACAGCTGCCTCAAATAATCTGCGCCTGAGTTCACAACAGATTGAAATAGTAGCTATACTAAAGACTACCATAAGTAAATCATCAGATCTCGGGAATGATTTAATTACCATGAAAAAAATCACAGAACTATCCACTCTTGCAATCAGGCTAAATGAAATTTATAACTTTCTTACTCAGAATCAGATCGACTTAATGAAAATCTCAGATCACTTTAGGGAACACAGCAGATACCTGATTAAAGATTTAAGCCATATGCTGGAAAATGTTACACCGGCTGCATTCCAAAAATCGATAGAAAAACTGAATCCGAAGCCTGTAATTGCATCTGAAATAGATGTTGATCTTTCTAAGCGACACGCAGAAGATGATTTATTTGTTAAACCGGACTCAGATACGCTTAAGGAAAAACTTGTTCTTGATGAAGCGATTGATGATGAGGATTTATTTTTTCAGAATTATGAAACTGCTATCCTTAAACCAGTTAAACCACTTGATAATTTATTGAAGGAATTAACCCGCAGCGATATAGATTATAATTTAGTTCTTTCGTTTGCCAAGACGATGAAGGAAAACGGTTTATTAAGTGCTAAGATAGGTTTTGAAATAATTGCCAATATGCATTGGATCATTTCAAAAGCACTGAACCTGATTGGTACCAGAAATCTAATGCCTGGTAAAGATGTTCTCGAGAGTATAAGAGCATGTTTAATTGTTATAGTGGCGGTGGTTAAAGGTAAAGAAGTAGATATTACAAATTATTTGAATAAAGCCGAAGAATTCGGTAATGATCTTTCTGCAATAAACGTGAGAGAATAGATGCAATGAATTTATATGCAATAATTATGGCAGGTGGTGTAGGTTCCAGATTCTGGCCAAGGAGCACAAAAAAAACACCTAAACAATTAATTAAAATTATCGGTGCAAATACTTTAATTCAGGATACAGTAAAAAGACTTGAAGGATTGGTTGAAAATGAACGTATATATATAATTACAAACTCCCTTCAGAAAGAAGAAGTACAAAAACAACTCTCTAATATTCCTCAGGAAAATATCATATCTGAACCATTTGGCAGGAATACGGCAGCATGCATCGGTCTGGCAACAATAATAATAAAAAAGAAAGATAATGATGCTGTAACGGTTGTACTCCCATCAGATCATATAATTCATGACAATGAGGAATTTCAGAAATCCATTGTAAATGCTGCTGATTTTGCTATGACCTCAGACGGATTAATTACAATTGGAATAAATCCAGTGAAGCCTGAAACAGGTTTTGGCTATATTCAGATAGATGAGAGAGGTGTTAAGGATAATATTTATAAAGTTTTAACTTTTGCAGAAAAACCAAACTATGCAACAGCTATAAGATTTATTGAAAGCGGTGATTTTTTCTGGAACAGTGGTATATTCATCTGGAAAACAGAGTCTATTTTAAGTGAAATGAAATCTCTCATGCCCGATCTATATGAGGGGTTGATAAAAATAGAAAATGCGATTGGTGATCACGGGTATGAAGAAATTTTAATTAGGGTTTATGGTCAGTTAAGAAAGTTATCAATTGATTATGGAATTATGGAGAAATCTAAACGTGTTTATCTCACTAAAGGAAATTTCAGATGGAGTGATGTTGGAAGCTGGGACGAAGTTTACCAGATTTCTGAAAAGGATAACAATGGAAATGTATTAAATGGTATGATTTATACGGATATGGTCCTGGATTCATTTATCCATTCGGAACAAAAATTTACTGCTGTAATTGGAGTAGATAACCTGGTCATCATAAACAGTAACGATGCACTTTTAGTCTGCAGAAAAGATAAATCACAGGAAGTGAAAAAGGTTGTCGAATACCTGAAAATTAATAAATTGGATCAATTTCGCTAATTCAAAACATTTTTAATGACGCTTGTTTGCTTATTATGTTAACACTAAATTTGTACAGCAAAATAATTAAAGGTATATAGTTTAGGATTTGACGCCTTCCATTTTAATCATCATTATTTTTATTTCATTTAATATCAGGATTTTTTTTGCCGATTTTTAAATCGCGGTTAATTGAAACTAACGAAGTACAGGAAAACATTTTTGTCCAAAAAATATTTTCACCTGAAATAAGTTCATCAGCTAATCCGGGGCAGTTTTTAAATGTACGGGTTTCCAATACTTTTTATCCATTGTTGAGAAGACCGTTCAGTGTTTGTGATGTTGAAGATGACAATATATTTCTAATGTATAATGTACTGGGAGAGGGAACAAAATTACTCGCACATAAAAAAGCAGGTGATCTAATTGACATCCTTGGTCCGCTTGGCAATGGCTTTAATCTTTCGGGTGACTATGAAACTGCTGTTATTGTTGCGGGTGGATTGGGTGCAGCGCCATTTCCATTTCTGACACGACGGATACCTTCTGATAAAAACATTATCACACTTATTGGCGGCAGGAATAAACGTGATGTGATAAAGTATGGAATGAAAAATTTAATAACATCAAGTGATGATGGTTCTGAAGGTATGAAAGGTACTGTGGTGGATTTATTCTTAAGTCAACTTGATGAGTTAAGAAAAGTAAAGATTAAAGTATTCGGTTGCGGTCCTAACGTTATGCTTCGTGCGTTGAAGCTTGTATGTTTAGATAATGATCTTGAATGTGAAGTTTCAACTGAATGTGCTATGGCATGCGGTTTTGGTATTTGCCAAGGATGCCCGATTGAATCAAGCCACAATCAGGACAATTATTTGCTTGTTTGTAAAGACGGACCTGTTTTTAATGTGAAAGATATTTTAATATGAGCAGCGTTGATCTTTCAGTAAATATTGGCAGCCTTAAATTGCGTAACCCTGTGATGCTTGCTTCAGGAACCGTCGGATATGGAAATGAAATGGCTGAATTTACGGATCTTAATAAAATCGGTGCAATAGTTACAAAGTCACTAAGTCTAAAACCACGCAAAGGAAATCCGCCGCAAAGAATTGTTGAAACTCCGTCCGGAATGCTTAACGCCATAGGACTTACAAATGTTGGAGTTGAAGTCTTCTTGAAAGAGAAAATACCGTTTCTTAAACAATTTGATGTACCGGTAATTTGTAATATTGCCGCTTCAAGTATTGAGGAATATGTTGAGTGTACAAAAATTCTTCAATCGGAAGAAACTATTAAAGCTTTCGAAATAAATGTTTCATGTCCAAATGTTAAGGATGGCGGGTTGCAGTTTGGCAATGACGTAAATCAGGTTGCAAAAGTTACAGAAGCTTTACGGGCAGTTACAGATAAGTTTCTTATAGTTAAACTATCACCTAATGTTTCATATATTTCAGATTTTGCACGGGTTGTTAAAGACTCCGGAGGTGATGCAGTTTCTGCTATTAATACATTGGTTGGTACTGCGTTTAATATTTTTACACGCAGACCTAAAATTCAAAATATCACGGGCGGACTTTCCGGTCCTGCTATTAAACCGATTGCACTTGCAAAGGTGCTCGAGATATCAAGAAATGTAGAGATACCTATTATTGGCGTTGGCGGTATTATGGATTGGAAAGATGTTATTGAGTTTATGATTGCAGGATCTTCAGCAATACAATTAGGCACATTAAATTTTATAGACCCTACAGCTCCGGGAAGGATAGTTGATGAGTTGGAAACGTTTTGCATAAACAATAATTTCAAAAATATATCAGATTTGACGGCTTCTTATATTTGCTAAATAGCATGATTGATTACCACCAGACATTAGATAAATTATTCGCACTTCATACTTTAGGTATTAAGTTAGGATTAGATAATATTAAAATATTTTTGGATTATCTTGGCAATCCTCAAAATTCCTTAAAATGTTTTCATATCGCCGGATCAAACGGTAAGGGTAGTACATCTGCATTCATTGCAAGCATCCTGCAGGAAAAGAATTACAGGGTTGGATTATATACTTCACCGCATTTTGTAAAATTTAATGAGCGGATTAAAATTAATAATGTAATGATTGATGATGATTATATTGTTGAATTCATAAATATGCACGAAAAGTTTATAGACCAAACAGGTCTCACTTTTTTTGAGGTTACAACCGCCATTGCTTTCCAATATTTTTCTGATATGAACGTGGATTTTGCAGTGATTGAAACTGGTTTAGGAGGAAGACTTGATGCCACCAACGTATTAGAGCCAGTTGCCTGTGTGATCACTTCAATCAGTCTGGAACATACCAATGTGCTTGGCAATTCAATTGAAGACATTGCATTTGAAAAAAGCGAAATTATTAAAAGCGGTGCAAAAGTATTTATTGGAAGACTACCTGCGGAGGCTGAAAATATAATAATTAATAAATGCAGACAGACTAATACCCAGCTTTTCAAAATTGATGATTATACTCAGCAAAAAGGAAATCGACTTGAACTTTACACAGAGGAAGTTGAATTGATAGATTGGGTTATTCCGTTGAAGGGAAATTATCAGAAGTATAACGCTGCACTAGCGGGTCTGGTAGTAACAAAATCGCTACAACTTGATGATCATATAGTTATAAAGAATGGGATAAAAGAGGTCATATCGAACACCGGAATTCAGGGCAGATATGAATATTTTCATATTGAACCAACTGTTCTTCTGGATTCGGCACATAATCCGGAAGGAGTTAATGCATTTATTGAAGAATTTAGCAAAGAAGCCGTTAGATACGAAAAAAAGGTTTTATTGTTCGGAGTGATGAGGGATAAAGAAATTTCATTTATGATGAAATTGCTTATTCCTGTTTTCGATGAAATCCTTATCACTAAAATTAGCTACGAAAGAAGTGCGGATATTGAACAGTTATCTGCATTGGCCATCGAATTGGGGGCGAAAGTTAGAATTTGTAACAATCCTGTGGACTGTGTTCAGGAATTTTTAAATGGCAATAAGAAAGACTGTCTGGTTGTACTTGGCAGTATGTATTTACTGGGTGAAATAAAATCATCTCTTTCTTTATAAATACTTGACATTTTAGATTCCTTGGATTAAGTTTGGTTTAGCCTCTTGTGCCATTCAACAGGTAACGAGTTGTAACCTCGAAAACTTTTCAAATAATAGACAATAATTATCATATAAATCAAATAATTGTTTAAATCACTTTAATAGTATAATTGTAGGGTTATTTTTATGCCAATGGACATTTCTGAACTGAAGTCAAAAAAAATTGTTGAACTCAACGCTTTAGCTAAAGACCTTAACATAATAGGGTACAGCGATCTGAGAAAACAGGAGCTTATTTTTAAAATTCTTGAAGCACAAACTGCAAAGGACGGTTTAACTTTTTCTAAGGGTGTGCTTGAGGTTTTACCGGATGGATATGGATTTTTACGTTCTGCCGATTATAATTATCTGCCTTCACCGGATGATATATACGTATCTCCCTCGCAAATTAAAAAATTTAGTCTGAGAACCGGTGATTTTGTCAGCGGTCAGGTTCGCCCGCCAAAAGAGGGTGAAAGGTTTTTTGCATTGCTCAGGGTTGAAGCTGTAAACGGTCAGGCACCGGAAAATATAAGGGAAAGAACTTTATTTGATAACCTTACACCAGTTTACCCGACAAAGAAGCTTGTTCTCGAATCAGCACCTGGTGAATATGCTATGAGGATAATGGATATGTTAAGTCCTATTGGTAAAGGACAAAGGGGTTTGATAGTATCACCACCTAAAAGCGGAAAAACAATTCTTCTTCAAAAAATTGCTAATTCAATTACAAGAAATCATCCGGAAGTAAAACTGATAATTCTCCTTATAGATGAACGTCCTGAAGAAGTTACAGATATGGAAAGAATGGTTAAAGCCGAAGTAATAAGTTCCACTTTTGATGAACCTGCAGAAAGACATGTTCAGGTTGCTGATATGGTTATAGAAAAAGCAAAAAGATTGGTTGAGGCTAAAGAAGATGTTGTAATATTATTAGATAGTATAACAAGACTAGCAAGAGCACATAATATTGTTGTACCACATTCAGGTAAAATACTTTCCGGAGGTGTTGACTCAAATGCTTTACATAAACCAAAAAGATTTTTCGGAGCAGCACGAAGTACAGAAGATGGCGGCAGTCTTACCATTATTGCAACTGCACTTATAGATACCGGAAGCAGAATGGATGACGTTATTTTTGAAGAGTTTAAAGGCACAGGAAATATGGAATTAGTTCTCAACCGTGACCTTAGTGACAGAAGAATGTTCCCGGCTATAGATGTAAACAGGACAGGTACAAGACGTGAGGATCTGCTATTAAAAGAAGAGGACCTTGCAAAAATCTGGATACTCAGAAAAATATTAAGTGACTTTGACCCAGTGGAAGCAATGGATTTCTTACTTGATAAACTCAGGGGAACTAAAACGAACAAAGATTTTCTCAATAATATGAATAGCTAACCAGACTGAATTTGTATATAAGTTTGGGCAATTATTTATACCATGTGGTTCATTCACTTGTATTGAATAAAGTTTAAGTCCATTTTGTAATTAAAAATTGAAAAATTATTTACTTACCCTTATAATTATTCCATACTTTGGTTTCGCTCAACCAGACATTATACCTCTAAATAATCCTATTGAAGCTGAATTCCATCTATTCAGCGATGGAGATTTATATAGAGGATTATACATATATAAGATTGCTTACAGGAACCTTGTCTTTGCAAAAGAGGGAGACATATTTAAAGCCGGCTTCAAAATCGGCGTTGAAGTGAGCGATAAACTTGAAGGTGACATATATCGTGAATATAATCAGCATACTACAGTTGTCGAGGATTTTAATCAAACAACCGCTGAAAATATTTATCTTGAAGGGTACCTTGAGTTCAGGATTGATTCAGGATCATACAATCTTAATGCGATTGTAAACGATCTATATTCTATCCGTGAGATTAAACTTAATCTAATTGAGTTTAATACTGATACCTTAACAAATAGGATTGGTGCTCCGATCATTATTAAATCTGAAACAGATTCTTGTGACGAAGATGAATTTATTTCGTTTGCAAATTATTCAGCAGATTTTCCTTTCAGCTCAGAAAACTATTCACTACTAATTCCCGTATTTGATAAAAACTTTGATCGTTTGTACGTGGAAGTTATAAACAATGAGGAAATATCATTTACGGGATGGATAGATGATAACATGATTTTGAAATTCGAAAAAACTAAATGCAGCCTGAGTTATGGGTTGAAACGAACTGAAAAACCTGAAGCAACCAAATTTTTCATTCTAAAAGATATTTCAGTGAAATTAATGGAAGGTTTAGTTTCAGTCCGGGTAAGAACGGACACCTTATCTGAGGTAGTTTCAGAATTTAATTTTAAAGTCAGGTGGATAAACAAACCACGCTCTCTTTTAGACCCTGAGAAAAGTTTAGAGTACCTGGATCTGATTGAAAGTTCGGCAGAGGTTGATAAACTCCATAAAGTATCAAAAAATAAATTAACCGCTGAGTTAAATAAGTTCTGGAAAAAATATGACCCTTCACCTGAGACTGCTTATAATGAGCTTATGAGTGAATTCTATAAACGCATTGATTATGCCCAAATAAATTTCAATGCATTAACTAATAATAACGGTGCAAAGTCGGATCGTGGAAAAATTTATGTCAGATATGGCAATCCTGAATCAATTGAACGATTTACGGATGAATACGGACGAATGATGGAATTATGGGTTTATTCCAACCCAGCTTCGAAATTTATGTTTATTGATAAAAAAGGTACCGGCAATTTTACAATCATAAATAATTAATGATGCGGACAGTATTTACTTGCGGTGATGTAAACGGAATTGGGTTAGAAGTGGTAGTCAAATCACTTCAGAAAATGTATGAAAAGAAGGATAAAGATCAGAGTATTGTTGTTGCACCATTAAATACATTTCTAAAGAATTACCATGATAATGATTGTAGTTTTCCATATAAGTTAGAATATAAAAAAGAAATATCTAAGACTTCCGAACAGGTAATAGTTTATCCAATCAAAGAAATAAAAATCACACCAGGCAGACCTACAAAGTTATCAGGCAAAATTTCTTTTATTTCACTTAAAGAATCATTTAGTTTACTTGAAAAAAATATTGCCGATGCTGTTGTAACCGCTCCTGTTTCAAAATATGCTTTACGGCTAGCCGGTATAAATTTTCCGGGTCAAACTGAAATGTTTGCTGAATGGTGTAATGTTAAAAATTTTATGATGACATTTCTTTCATCCAGAATGAATGCCGGGTTGTTAACAATACATATACCTTTACGTAAGGTATCTGATAAGATTAATTTGCAAACTGTCAGAAATGGAATTGAACTTCTCATAAAGACTTCAAAAGCAGATTTAGGAATTGCCAATCCAAAGATAGCTGTTCTTGGTTTGAATCCTCATGCCGGTGAAGATGGAATAATAGGCAGGGAAGAGGTATTATTTATTAATCCTGCAATTGAACCGAATGAATATAAGAACCTGGCAGAAGGTCCTTTTCCTGCAGATGCTTTTTTTGGAATGAAAAAATACAAACAATATGATTTCATTCTGGGTATGTATCATGATCAGGTACTTACTCCTTTTAAACTATTAAATTTTGACAAAGGTGTTAATTACACAGCAGGACTACCAATTGTCAGAACATCTCCGGATCACGGTTGTGCGTTTGATATTGCAGGGAACCGAAAGGCTGATGAATCAAGTTTGTACTCCGCATATTTGTATGCTAAAAATATTGTTAAAAACCGAAAAAAATATAAAAGCATTTAGAGTAAGTCCATACGAGTTGGTTGCTCATATTTATCCCGATTTAATGAGTGAAGTAAACTATAAACGTTGGGCAAAGTATATTTATAAAATTTCGAAAGATTACATAAAACCGGATGCAATGATATTGGAGTTAGCATCAGGAAATTGTTCACTGGCTTCTGCTCTCAAAACAAAATATAAAAATGTCATATGTTCAGATATCTCTTTTCAGATGCTTAAACAAGGCAGGTTTGATAAAAAAATAGTTTGCAGTATGCTCCAGCTTCCATTCAATATAAAATTTGATTTTATCTTTTCTTCCTTTGACAGCATAAATTATATAACGTCTCAGGATAAATTATTAGTATTGTTCAATCATGTTTTTCAATATTTAAATGAAAATGGAATTTTTTCTTTTGATGTAAGTCTTGAAACAAATTCATATAATCATCAGAATGATTCCAAATTAAAGGGGCGAATGGGTCAATATAAATATTCTAGAAAAAGTGTTTATAATGAAAAGACAAGAATTCATAAAAATATCTTTTACCTGACGGATAAAAATGGAAATTTATTTACAGAAGTTCATAGGCAAAAGATATATGACTTTAATACTTATTTTAATCTTTTAGATAAAGCCGGTTTTTATGTTCTTCACTGTTATCATGCTTTTTCAACAAAAGATGCAAGAGCGGATATGGATAGAGTTCAGTTTATAGTTAAAAGGAAATAATATGCTGTCAATCCAGAATGTATATTTTGATTATGCAAATCAACCGGTGTTTTCGGATCTAAACCTTGAAATGAACAGCGGGGATTTTGCATTCATAATCGGGAAAAGCGGTTCAGGAAAAACTACTTTAATGCAATTTATTTATTTCAACTTGCTTCCACAATCGGGGAACATAATACTTGATAATTTTAATTCAGCAACAATAAAAAACAAAGATATACCACTGATACGCAGAAAGATTGGTGTGGTTTTCCAGGATTTTAAATTATTAAAGAACCGAAATATTTATGATAATCTTGCATTCGTACTTGAAGTAACAAATACTCCCGCTAAAGAAATTAAACGAAAAGTTCATAACGTTTTATCAGAAGTTGGATTATCCCATAAAAGAATGAATATGCCTGATGAACTTTCGGGAGGAGAAAAACAAAGAGTAGCAATTGCAAGAGCACTTCTGAATGATCCAATATTAATTTTAGCAGATGAACCAACCGGAAACCTGGATCCCGAAACTTCGAATGAAATACTTGATATACTGTTAAAGATTAATAAGCAGGGAACAGCAGTTCTGGTTGCAACACATAACTATGAATTAGTAAGAAAAGTAAACACCAGAATATTTAAAATTGAAGATGGAAAAGTGGTAAAAGGCATTCTGAAAGTTGCTACATGATTATATTCCAATATTACTAATACTGAAGTTATCAAACCTGTATTTTCAATTAATGATGCTTCTTTTTTCAAGGGCTTCTGTAATTTCCTGATTAACCTTATCAATACTACCCAAACCATTAATTGATATCGCTTTGTTCTGTGCCTCATAATAACCAAGCACGGGTCGGGTACTTGTGTTAAAAATATTCAGCCGATGACGAATAACTTCTTCGGTGTCATCATTTCTCTGATAAAAACTCTTTTTTGCATTACAAATGGGGCAGGAATCTAATCCTTCAATTTCTTTGAGTCCGAAGATAGTTCCGCACACTTTACATGCACGTCTGTGGCTTAACCTGCTTACAATCTCATCTTCTCCGGCACTAATATGAAGAAGCAAAACGTTATTAATATTAAGTTCATTGAATAATTTATCAAGTGCCTGTGCCTGAATGGTAGTTCTTGGAAATCCATCCAGGATAAATCCATTGCTGCAAAGATTTGACTTAATAGTTTCCCTGATCAATCCTATCATCAGATCATCAGGAACTAGTTCTCCGCGTTCCATGATCTCTCCGGCTTTTAATCCCAGTTCTGTTTTATCATGAACAGCTTTCCTTAGAATATCACCGGTGGATATGTGTGGAATGTTATACTTGGTTGAAAGAATTTTTGCCTGAGTCCCTTTACCAACTCCCGGAGAACCAAAAAGTATTATTCGCATTAAACTCTCAAATGTTTGATACCAATTTAGACTTATTAAATTTTTTAATCAATTATTTTCATGAGGATTAGGTTTATGAACAGATTTAGTTCTAACTTTTTTAAAAAATTCATCCAGTAAATCACGACTTTCTTCTGCATAAATTCCCGAATACACTTTTAGTTTATGATTAGATCTGGAATCTTCAGCAAGATTATAAATGCTGCCGCAGGCGCCAAACTTTGAATCGTGCAAAGCAAAGTACAATTCATCAACTCTTGAAGCAAGTAATGCCCCTGTGCACATTATGCAAGGTTCCAACGTAACGTAAACAGAACAACCCTCAAGTCTTCTGTTTTTGAGATAATTTGATGCTGATGTTATTGCAATCATTTCAGCATGTGCAGTTGGATCGTTTAACTTTTCAATCTGATTGTGTCCTTTAGCTATAATCCGGTTATTATGAACTATTACAGCACCTACAGGTATCTCTTTCTCTTCAGATGCTATTACAGCCTCCTGAAGAGCACCATACATAAACCGATATTTATCTTCAGGAAAAATCATCTCATTTCTATATGTCCGTTTTTAGACCCAATGCAACAATTAAAAAGTTGTACGCCCGGAAGGATTCGAACCCTCAACCCTCAGAGCCGAAATCTGATGCTCTATCCAATTGAGCTACGGACGCATGTTGAAATAAATTCGATATAAACGATGTAAATATAATATTTTTGGCACAAAGAATATATTAAACAGTATTGGTTGCTTTTTGAATTATTCAAAATTTAAAGCAATTGATTTACACTCAGAATGGATGAACAGATCAGTGAGATTAATTGAATAGTAAAATTGCTTAACAATAATGAGGATGAAACTATTAATGATAAAGCGTCAATATTTTATAATAAACATTTTGTGTCATTAGTAACAAAAATTATTACGGCTTTGCCTTCAATTTTCCTTTGGCTTACAATTTTGTTAGCACGATTACTTATACCAAATGAGTAATAATTACCTTTAATTTGTAATAAATAGTAACCGTTAAATACAAATAGTCTCAATTCGAATAGTAAAAAAAACATCAAGAATGGCATAATTTTTATTATTATTACAGTTATTACGTAGTACATCCTCAAAGTAATTTATTGTTTATAAAAGGAAATAGAGGATCCGGTTGTGATTAAAAACCATCTTATTACCGATGTAGAACTCCTGCATAAAATCCGCAAAAATGATATTGAAGCATTAGCTTTACTCTACGATCGTTACTCTCCATTACTTTATTCTTTCATAAAAAAAATAGTTGTTGAGCAAAAAGTTGCAAACTCTGTAATTGAAGATATATTTTTAATAATATGGTGTTGGGCAGAAGAGTTCGATTTTGAAATTTATAATGTGTATACCTGGATGATTTTGATCGCAAGAAATAAAGCACTTGACACTATTAAAAGAAATAGGGGAGATGAACTTCCTGAATATTCCGACGAGTACGAGATCAAAATGATTCTTCCAAAACTTTCATACGAAATTGAATCAATTGAACTTGAACACATTATTAAATTAGATGAAAAAATATTAGCAATATTAAATGAACTGGACGAAGAACAGCACTCATTATTTTCACTGGCTTATTATGAAGGATTGGATGAAAAGATGATATCAGAAAGACTTGATATACCGGTTGCAACGGTGAAACCACAATTGCAGTACACCATGGAAGTTCTGATGCAAAAATTAATTAAGTAAGATTTTGTAAGATGGACAAGAAAATCGCAATTGACCTGATAAAGCTTGATGTACTGAATTTAAGTTCAAAGCAGGATTTTGAAGCTCTTAATTATCTTAAAAGAAAAGATGACAATTTTCCATGGAAAGAACTTGGCGAATACCAAAATTTAACTGCCGCTATTGCAGTTACATCTAAGCTGGAAACACCACCAGATAATCTGAAAATTGAAATAATTTCCAAAGCCAAAGAATTAAAGAAACATCTATTTTTAAAGGACAATAGTGTTCTATCAAATCAGATTAATAGTGATTTAGACATTGATATATTTAATAAATCAACAATTGACAAGAAAAACTTAGAAGGTAATATTAAAAATAATTCAGATAATATTCTGCTTAACAAACAAAATGCTAATCATAATATTATATCGAACACCACCGATACATTACAGCAGGAAATGGTTATCCCGGTATCATCTAAAATATCCACTGAAACAATTTTATCAGATTCTAATTTAGTTGAAATTGATAAATCTTATTCAACAACCAAAGAAATAACAAATGGCAATGGAAAAAATATTGGAGAAGCTAACAAGGATTTATTTAATGATAAACAAGAAAAGGAAATAATAACTTTTAAAGACCCTGACCTTTTAAACCTTAAAACACTGTTGAAAAACAGACCTAACATAAACTGGCAGGAGAGTGAACAAACTAAAGAACACGTCGGTACAATTAGTATTAATAATAAATCTGTAAAACCAGAACAGTTATCTGAACCTAAAGCAAAAACAAATTATATTTCAACAAATCATGAAATACCAGATCATTCCTTATTAACTGATGAAAATATCACATCATTCAGTGAAAAATTATATGACAGAACCTTGGATAAAAGAAACAGTAATACCGGATCAAAGAGAGGTTTTGTATTATCGGGAATTATAATCATCTTGTCCTTACCAATTCTATTATATTTATTTAGCTCTTCTGATGAAATTATAACTAAGAAAACCCCAGTTGTTGTCGAACAGAAAGATCCGATTATAGAAAATCAAATAAATGTTCCTGCTACTGATAGTGTTGTTATTGTTGCAGAAAATCCGGTGACGGGTAAAGAAGAGATAAAAACCAACAAAGCCATTCAGGATAAAAATCAGCTTCCCCCTCTTCCAAGTCCGCCAAAACCAATTGAGACATCGGGGAAAGTAACAGAAAATACGGAAATAGTATCCGCTTCTTCAAAGTCCGAAACGCTTTCTGAAATAAAAGAAACAAAATTAATTCCTCCTGTGGAGAAAAAAAGTATTGCAGAAGAAACACCATATTTTGTTGCAGTTGAAGAAATGCCGGAACCGATAGGCGGAATAACCGATATTCAAAAAAGGGTTGTATATCCGAAGATCGCATCATTATCGGGAGTTGAAGGAAGAGTTATAATAAATGCCTATGTAAGCGAAACAGGGAATGTTACAAGAACGGAAGTTGTAAAAGGTATTGGTGCAGGTTGCGATGAAGCGGCTGTAGAGGCTGTATTAAATACAAAATTTAAGCCTGGTAAACAGAGGGGAAATCCTGTTAATGTAAGAATCACTATACCAATTTTATTTAAAAAACATTAGATCCTAAAAAGCAGATTCCTAAATCTAATCCTTCAATTTCAAAACCAATAATAAAACTTTAATGCAGGTTAATTTCTTGAATTGGATTAAATACATTGCGGTAAAAACTGTGTATGAAATTATTTGATCTAAAAAATAAAAGCCATTCTAGGGGATGTAGAATAGCTTTTTTAGTACACCCGCAGGGATTCGAACCCCGAACCTTCTGATCCGTAGTCAGATGCTCTATCCAATTAAGCTACGGGTGCATAAAATTATTTGAGTAATTACAATCTATCAGAATTATATAATTCCGGTGCAAATATAGTTTTTTTTGTTTTATAAATAAACATATATTAAAAAAGGGTGCCGTTGCCAGCACCCTTTAAATGTTCAGAAACAACTCAGTTTATTTAATTCTTTTAAACTCAATTCTTCTGTTCAATCTTCTGTTTTCTGGTGAATCGTTTGCAACTCTTGGTCTCTCTTCGCCATAACCAACAGCAGTTATTCTGTCAGAAGGAATACCTTTACTTACTAACCATCCTTTAACAGAGTCAGCTCTGCGCTGCGATAGTTTCTGATTAGAAGCGTTGCTACCCACATCATCGGTATGACCACTTATTTCAACAATTATGTCAGGATAGGTTTGTAAGGTTTTAAGAGCTTGCATTAAAATAACTTCTGATTCAGGTGTTATATCTGATTTATTTGTTTCAAATGTTATTCCTTCCAGAACTATCGGAACTTCCATTTTTACAACATCATCTTCGGGATCCAGAGGATCGGTTCCTCTTCTTACTTCAGTACCGTCATCTACAGTTCCACCATCTGTATCAGATTTAAGTGGATTAGTTTTATAAACTGTGATTTCTTCATAATCACTAAGACCATCTCCATCTGTGTCAGCTTTAAGTGGATCAGTTTTATGCTTCAATACTTCGTCACCATCAGATAAGCCATCACCGTCAGTATCAGGATTTAATGGATCTGTCTTATATTTCATCACTTCATCGCCATCAGATAAACCATCACCATCTGTATCTGCATTTAAAGGATCGGTTTTATATTTAAGTATTTCTTCTGAATCTGTCAAACCATCGCCGTCAGTATCCGGATTCAGCGGATCTGTTTTATGTACAAATATCTCATCATAATCACTTAATCCATCAAGGTCAGTATCCGCCATGAGAGGGTTAGTTCCATAAGTTCTTACTTCATCTCCATCATTGATGCCATCGCCATCTGTATCGGGATTATTTGGATTTGTTCCAAGAGCTTCTTCCTCACGCTTGGTTAAACCATCACGATCTCTATCAGAGTTTCCGCTTTCACCTGTGAAAGTTAAACCGGCAGATAAATTAAAATATGAATCCCAAATTTCATCCACACCGCTTCTGTATCCGTCAAGATCATAGGTGGATGTTAACCCTCCACCAAATGCAAAATCAAGCAGCAAGGTTGGCGTTACTGCGAACTCAGCGCCAATACCCAAAGGAATGATACCAACCCATCCATCATTCTCTACTTCTATACCACCAACAGATGGACGTTGTTTAAGATCATAATTCATAACACCACCACCTACATACAGGTAAGGATTCCAGCCACGAAGATCAAAAGGACTAACCCTGAATCTTAAATGTATTGGAATGATAGTAGATTCATAATCTCCGTATGAGGGCAAATCTGAAGTGAACATTCCGACTCCGGTGTAACTACCATAACCAGCAGTTAACTGAAGTTCGAGTGCTTTTGTTAATTCAAACGCAAGAAACCCTTCTACGAGATAGGAAAATTTATAGGAATCAAATGAGAAATCATCATTTCCACCGAAACCGATATTCATGAATTCATTCTCAGGAGCTAATTGATTATATCTTAGTCCGAATTTTGAACCCCATTCTTTATACTGAGCAAAAGATGTGCTGCTCAATAAAAATATTATGCATAAAATTACAAGGTAAACTTTCTGTTTCATTGATGTATCCTTTTGATATGAATTGATGTTAAAGTTCACTTCATAATATATATATAAATTGAACCTATAAAAGCTAATAAAATCCTAAATAATTAAAAATAAGTCTGAAAACTTGATTACTGTTTAATCTTAAATTCATTCGTTGATAACAAATTCACTTCCCTCGGGAATATGAGGTCTGACTAATAATGTTTCTTCTTTTAGTAATGCTACCTGTCCGAGCGGCATACCTTTTTTCTTTACAACATATTTTTTTAAACAATAAGATACCGGTACAACTCCGGCAGTCTTAGCTTTACTATGATATGCTGCAATTGAAGCCACTTTTTTTAATATATCTTTTGGAACCGGCTCTTTAGTATTGTCCAAACGTAATACAACATGGGAACCTGAAACTGATCTTGCATGAAACCAGAAATCATTCTGTTTTGCAAACCTTGTGGTTAGTAAATCATTATTCCTGCTGTCTTTTCCTACAAACACATCGTATTTGTTGTTTAAGATATAGTGTTTGAATTTATTGCTGATATCTTCTTTCTGCTCCGATTGAACTTTACTTTTTATACTCAACTCTTTCATAATTTCATTTAACTCCCTGGCTGAAGGTTTTGATTCAAGTTTAGATTTAACAGCGTTCATTTTCTGGAATTTATTTTCAGACTCTGTAAATAATTGTTTGGACTTAAAGAGATTTATTCTCTCGTTCCTTGCTTTTTCAAAGTAACGGTTTGCATTTTGTTCAGGTGATATTTTCGGATCAAGTTTAACCGGAATAATTTTATTATTGTTATATATGTCTTCCAGTTCGATTTCGCTTTTTCCCCTATGAATGGATGCAATGTTTATCAGAAGTAAGTTACCGAGTTTATTATATTCATTTTCACGACTTCCCTTATCAATCTGAGTCTTAAGGTTGTTGAGTTTCGAAGATAATCGTGTTAATTCTTTTATAATGTGTTTCTCAATTAACCGGGTTTTAGTTTTAACTTCTTGCAGTTGATCAGATTTCTGAATAAAATAATTAAAAGCTTCGGAAACACTTATGAATATTTTTCCCTCATCTCCCTCAACCGTATGAAATCCGGAGGGAAGTAATATCACTTCAAAGGCTGAATTATTAATTATTATTTCCGGTTGATTGTAAAGAGCTTCATTTATTATTTGGTTTAATAAAACTGATTGGCTGTGAAAATCATCCGACCTAATTTTAAATTCATTAAAAATCTCTTTTCCCAAAAAAGGGTATTTCATTTTTACATGATCGATATAATCAGGGCTGGCTATAGATGACAGGTCCGGATTGTTAAGTTTATCAATAAATTTAATTTTCTTTACTTCATCTGAGAATGAATCAAGATAATCTGGCTCATACTTCTTAAAGGTTTCCTTTTTATTCAGATGATCTATAAGAACTACATTGGTAAACTTACCACGGATTGCAAAATAAATATCTGAGATGCTCAGCGATATTTTTATCAGCCTGTCTGATTCGGCAATTGATATTCCTCTACATTCAGAATATAAAAAGTCTGTGAAAAAATTTAATGTATTTCTTTTGGCCCGGTAAAAAGAATTTTTTATAGTGATATACGGCTGACCAGGGTTGGTATTAATTTCGATGAAAAAGAGTTGATCATTTTTTTTAAAAGCGAGAATAAGTTTATCCTTATCTTGTGAGAAGGCATCAACTAAAATACTTCCGGTTAGATCCGGCGAAATTTCAGTTATAAATCTGTTCAGAAAAAAATAATTTCTTATCATATCTAAAAATAAAAAACCCCGCATTAAAGCGGGGCTATAAAATTATCGGGTTGCGTGTTTTAGTTTTTTCAGAAATAACTTAACCAGCAGAGCAGCAAATATTGATGTTACTATTAGCAGAAGGAAAAATTGCCATAGTTCCCAATTCTGATAGAATCTTCCAACAAATCCCGACAGGTAGTTACCAACAGCGGTAGCACCAAACCAGCCTCCCATCATAAGTCCTTTCATTTTTGGCGGTGCAACTTTAGACACAAAAGATAAGCCCATAGGACTAAGATGCAGTTCAGCAATTGTCAGTGTAAAATAAGTTGTTATAAGCCAGTAAGGAGATACCGTTAATAAAGACTTTCCTCCATCTAAAGTATGGACCGGCATCAATCCCTGTGCAGCAAACATCATAAACAGGTACGCAACTGCAGTTATGAGCATTCCTATTCCAATCTTTGCTGGTGAAGAAGGTTCTTTACCTCGTTTATTGAGAAAAGCAAACCAACCAACAACCAGGGGAGTCAATAGAACTATAAACATAGGATTAAATGACTGGAATTGTTCCGGTTCAATCTGATTAAGATCGCTAAGGACATTAAGTTTATAAATGATCACTGCTATGCCAATTACAACAAATAAAAGACCTAAACCCAATTTTTTAGAAGAACCTTTTGAGGTTAAAGCTGCGGCACCTCCCAGTATAACAGCAAGAAGAGCATGTAATCCAACAACATCAAATAATAATGCAGTAATTCTGCCAACAATTTGATGAGTATAGTCCCTTGCAAAAAGCGAAAGAGCAGATCCGTTTTGATGGAAAGCCATCCAGAAGAAAATCACTATAAAGAAAATTGTCATCAATGCAATTATTCTTTCTTTTTCCTGTTCTTTGGACAATACAAGATCTTTTACATCATCTTTTTTATCCTTTGCACGGTAGTCAGCCTCCGCATAATTTTTTCTGAAAATATAAAAAATCAATAATGATATAATCATTCCAACAGCGGCTACAGCAAACCCTGCATTGTAACCATTTGCAAGGCTGAGATCAAAATTTTCCATTACAAATTTTCTTATACCTGCTGCAGCCATAGGGGCATAGAACGCACCCACATTTATACCCATATAAAATATACTATAACCTGCATCTTTCAACGATCCTTGAGCATGCCCATAAAGATTTCCAACCAGAACAGAAATATTTGCTTTAAAAAGACCATTACCTATGCAGACAACTCCAAGCGCTATATACAATGTTGTGGGTGATTGTGTTGGGACAGCCATTAAGGCGTATCCCGCGGCAAGTATTATGGCACCTAATGATATGGTTTTGCCATAACCGAGATAATTATCCGCAATCCATCCGCCGAGTATGGGAGTAAAATATACACCAGCCAGAAAAATTCCATAAACATTTGTTGCTGTTGCTGCATCCCATCCGAAGTTCTCCTGCATATAATAAACGAATATGGCAAGCATCGTATAAAAGCCAAATCTTTCCCACATTTCTGTAAAGAAGAGAACAGGCAAGCCTTTAGGGTGTTTCTTAAACATAAAATGACCTCATTGAGTTATTAGAGTTGAAAGGTAGTTTGTATAGTGGATAAACTTCATTTATATATGATTTGTTGAAACATATAATAATAATTCCATTCAAAAATTGCAGTCAAAATATATGCTATAATTATTTTTATTCATAACTATTATTTAGGAAAATAGTTGGAAATACATATTTTTATTCAACATTAATAACTAATTTTGCATCATTGAATAACAAGTAATCTACACAACCGATATAAATATTATATACATGAAGAAGTTATTTCAAAAGCCTTTCATTAAAAAAAGCCTGATCGCTATCGGAGCAATAATAATTGTAATTTTGTTTTTAGATTTGGTTCTATTACCGTGGTATGTTACATCAAAAGAAGTAATCGTTCCGAATGTAGTTGGAAAACATGCAACTGATGCATTTAAAACTTTGCTGAAAGATGGATTTGAACCTGTTGTATCCGATACTTCATTTGCAGAAAGTTTCCCAAAGGACCACGTCTTTCTTCAAAAACCCGAAGCAGGAAATGTTGTAAAAGAGGGGAGAGTGATTTATTTATTTATTAGCGGTGGAGAGCAAATTGTAGAAGTTCCGTTGCTTAAAGGTAAATCTATTATTGATGCAAGATTTGCTCTTGAAAGAGTAGGTCTAAAATTAGGTAACGTTAATGAAGTAGCATCAAATTATCCTCGCGATATGATTTTTGACCAGCAGTTTGTTGAGGGCACACCATTGAAGAAAGGGCAGTCGGTTGGAGTAACTTTAAGCTCAGGTTTTGCTTCTGGTGATATAACTGTTCCGGACTTGATTGGCAAATCACTTACTCAGGCAAGAATAGTGTTGAATGACAGCAGCCTTGCAGTCGGAAAAATTAATTACCAGATTTCAAGTACGCTGCTTCCAAATACAATTTTAGATCAGTACCCTGCACCCGGAAATAAATTGAACAGAGGTGAAAAAGTTGATCTGTTCATTACAAAAACAGGACAGGTTTCCCCAAATAGTGAGGCATCGGAGTTTTAATTATGGCAATATTGGCACCTTCAATTCTTTCCAGTAATTTTTCAAATCTTGCTCAACAAATACGTATGGTTGAAATTGGTGGAGCGGATTGGATTCACTGCGATATTATGGATGGAAAATTTGTACCGAACATAAGCTTTGGACCTGTTATAGTAGAAGCAGTTAAAAAATCAACCCATCTGCCTATCGACGTACACCTGATGATAGAGGAACCCGATAAATTTATATCTGATTTTGTAAAAGCAGGTGCTGATTATATATCTGTGCATGTTGAGGAAGTAACCCACCTTAACCGGACTGTAAATTATATAAAAGATTTGGGAGCAAAAGCAGGTGTGGTTATAAATCCGGCAACGCCGGTTCATGCAATCCGTGATATTGCTGAATATGTAGATTTGGTTTTACTTATGAGTGTTAATCCGGGGTTTGGAGGGCAGCGTTTTATTTCAAACTCTATTTCACGTATTAAACAAATAGATAAGCTGAGAAATGAACTAAACGGAAATTTTTTAATTGAAGTTGACGGCGGTATAAATAATAAAACAATTTCTGAAATTAAAGATGCCGGTTGTGATGTATTTGTTGCCGGATCGGCTATATTTCATTCGGATAATATTTCTGCTGCTACTGCTGAACTTAAAAATCTTATTCAATAATCTCTGTTAGAAATCATTTTGATTTACTGACATCAATGCACAAGTTTGTTATATTTTATTGAATCAATTAAATTGATCAGGTAATTAGTTGGTACTTCAAATCTTTAATCTTTCGCCATCAGATATTTTTAAGAAATATAGCAATGAGTATAAAATATTCCGTGAAGTTCATTCTATAGGTTTATACGGTCTTGAAATAAGAAATATTGACCCGGTACTAGCAAATCTGATTCAATCAATCGTTTTGAAAGAAAAGGAAATTTGTTACAAAAAGTATAGAAACAATAATGTTGATTTGCTTATTGCAGGATCAATTTATTCATTTAAAGAATTATCCAGGAAAATAGTTTCATTCGGGGATGAGGACTCGGGCTACAAAATTGTAAATGCAATTAAGAATTACGAAGAATATGGTTCACAAACTTATTCTTTTGGAAACCGGAAATTGTCATTCAGTAGACCTCTTATAATGGGCATATTAAATGTTACACCGGATTCCTTTTCTGATGGCGGCAAGTATTTTCATTTGAAAGATGCAGTGAATCATGCATTAGAAATGATTGACAGCGGTGCAGACATAATTGATGTTGGCGGTGAATCCACCAGACCGGGTTCTGAACCGATTTCAGAAGATGAAGAAATCAGCAGAACAATACCGGTAATAATTGAAATTAAAAAATTACGTCCTGAATGCCTGATTTCTATAGATACTACAAAATCCGCTGTTGCAAAAAAGGCTTTGGAACATGAAGCTTTAATTGTAAATGATATTAGCGGATTAACATTTGATAAATCAACAGCATCATTAATAAAAAAGTTTGATGCGGGAATAATTTTAATGCATATTAAAGGAAAGCCATTAAATATGCAGGATAGTCCCGAATACAATGATGTTATTCGTGAAGTTTATGAATTCCTGTTTGAACAGTCTAACTTTGCATTGAAAACAGGTATACAAAAAATAATTGTCGATCCTGGAATCGGATTTGGAAAAAGCATTGAAGATAATTTTGAAATTCTAAGACGGCTTGAAGATTTTAAATCTCTTGGATTTCCTATTATGATTGGTCTTTCAAAAAAATCTTTTATTGGTAATGCTTTAAATCTGGATATAAACCAGAGAGAAATTCCAAGTGTTATTCTGGAATCAATTTCAATACTTAATTCAGCAAGAATTATCAGAACACACAATGTTAAATCAGCTTTGCAATCGACAAAATTACTCCAGTATTTTATTCAGGGATAAATATTGATTGATATAATTAAAATCGGATTTTTAACAATTACACTTACAGATATAATAGATGTTGTAATAGTATCATTTATAGTATACAAGCTCTACAAGTTTTTACGTGGAACTATAGCTGCGCAGATATTTGTCGGCTTAATGATAATACTTGTTATTTCATTTTTATCTCAGGCTGCATCGCTTCGTGCAGTAAGCTGGCTGCTTAAATTACTTACCGACATCTGGGTTATAGCCTTCCTGATTTTATTTCAACCAGAAATAAGAAGGTTATTGGTAATTTTAGCGCGTAACCCACTCTTTAAAGTTTTCATAAAATCTGATGCACCAACAGCTACTGACATCGTTGCCGAAGCCGCGTTTGAACTTTCACAACAGCAGCACGGAGCTCTTATAGTTTTAATTACTTCAACGGGAATAAGAGGGTATGCTGAAACCGGTGAACAGTTGAATGCCAAATTATCAAAACCTCTTTTGACTTCAATATTTTATCCGCGTTCTCCATTACATGACGGCGCGGTTATCATAAAGAATAATGTTATTGAAGCTGCCCGTTGTACACTACCATTAGCTGCCTCCACCCAGGTAAATGGTGAAACTTTAGGTATGCGGCATAGGGCAGGTTTAGGAATTTCAGAAGTTGCAGATGTACTTAGTGTAATTGTTTCCGAAGAAACAGGACAAATTTCGATTGCAGAGAATGGACAGTTAACTACCGGCTTATCCAAGGATGCTCTGAAAAAGAGGTTGTCAGTTTCTGTTCAGCAGCCGGTAATCAAAGGATGGAAGGGTTTATTTGAACACTACAAATCAGGCAAATAAAATTTGTGCTGTCATTCCATTCTATAATGAACAGAATACTATCAGGACTATTATAGAAGATACGCTAAAGTATGTTGATGAAGTGATCGCTGTAAATGATGGTTCTAATGATAGTTCAATGAATGAGTTAAAAGGAATTGAACGATTAACCCTGATTGAAAGTTCTATAAATCTTGGTAAGGGTGATGCACTAAGGAAAGGGTTTATCCACAGTTATAATGGCAATTTTGATATTACAATTACACTCGATGCTGATTTACAACATGATCCTTCATTGATACCCGCATTTTTACCCCTATTAGATGAATTTGACGTCGTTATTGGAAATCGGCTTAATGATTTAAAACCTATGCCTTTCCACAGAAGAATTAGTAACAAAATAACCTCAATATTACTCTCCAAAAAATTAAATGTTAATATCGAAGATAGTCAATGTGGTTACAGAGCGTATAGAACCAGAATTCTGCCATTAATTCAGACCAAATCAGATGGGTTTGAGGCTGAGAGCGAAATATTAGTTAAAGCGGTTCGGAATAATTTAAGAATAGGATTTGTTAATATTCCTGCTGTATACGGAAATGAAAAAAGTAAAATGAAACCGGTTCAGGCGATAATAGGATTTACAAAAGTTTTATTGAGTTGATTATGTCCAAAAAAAGAAAATGGGAAATTATTCAGCTAAAAAAAACTAAATCATTTAGTAGAAGCGCAAAAGTAATTTTGAATGATCGAATAACCGGATTTTTTCAGACTGCATCAAAATACTTCGAAGATAATTCTGTTGAAAATCTGCACGACGTTAGGATATCGCTGAGAAGGATAAGATATTCTATGGAACTTTTCTTAATTTGTTTTGAGAAAAAACCTTTTCTCAGGTTTTATAGCCGGATTGAAAAACTTCAGGATATTTCCGGTTCAGTTCGCGATCTTGATGTTATGCTTGAAAATATTAAAAATCTTTCTCAATTGGGGAAATTTGAAGCAGATGTTAAGATGACAGAAACAATTTTAAGAAAAAAGAACGACCTTGAAGAAGTGTTTAAAATCAATTTGATGAAGTTTTTGCACAGCAAAGTTTATAAGGATTTTACAAATTCATTGAAATAATCAGAGGAGAAACATACTATGAAATTAAAATATTTTTCACACTCAGCATTTCAATTTACAGATGATAACGGAATAACGGTATTGATTGATCCGTTTCTTGACAACAATCCAACATCGCCAGTTAAATCTGCAGAAGTAAAAGCCGATTATATAATTCTTACACACGCACATGGTGATCACTTAGGTGACGCACTCAAAATTGCTGAACGATGCAATTCAACTTTTATTTGTGTTAATGAACTAGCTAATTGGGTTACAGGAAAAGGGTTTAAAGCTCATAATATGCACATTGGGGGAGCACATAGTTTCGAGTTTGGTACAGTTAAATTTACAATTGCACATCATGGCTCGTTAACACCGGATAATCAATACGCCGGTGAACCTGCAGGGGTATTAATTTATTCTGGCAATAAATGTATTTATCACACCGGCGATACGGGATTATTTTATGATATGAAACTGATAGGTGAATTAAATCCAATAGATTATATGCTTCTCCCGATTGGTGATAATTTTACTATGGGAATTAATGATGCAGTAAAAGCAGTTGGTTTTGTATCTCCTAAAATTGCGGCAATTCCGATGCATTATAATACATTTCCCGTTATTCAAACAGATCCGGCAGAATTTAAAACTAAAGTGGAAGCAAAAGGAATCGGGTGCAGAATAATGAACTATGGCGAAGAAATTAATATTTAACCGGGTGTTTTTATAGTTATATTTATATTTTAATTTTGACTTTATTTAATAATCAGAACATTGAATGGCAAAAATTATTTCAATAGCAAATCAAAAGGGAGGAGTTGGTAAAACCACAACTGCAATAAACCTATCCTCACTTTTGGCTGCAGCAGAAAAAAGGTCTCTATTAGTTGATATTGATCCACAGTCAAATTCTTCATCCGGTTTAAGTGCATCAAATCAATCACTTTCTGTTTACAATGTTTTGATTGGATCAGAAAATATTAAAAATGTAATAATAAATTCATTCATGCCATTTTTAGATATTCTTCCTTCAAATATCCATCTGGTAGGTGCGGAAATTGAAATGGTTGATATTGAATCGCGCGAAGCAATTCTTCGTCAAGCTTTGGAACACGTAAAGGAAGAATATGATTATATTATTATTGATTGTCCTCCTTCGTTAGGCTTGCTGACATTAAATTCATTAGCAGCTTCAGATTCAGTTCTGATTCCGGTTCAATGTGAGTATTTTGCACTTGAAGGTTTAGGACAATTATTGAACACAATCAATATTGTTAAAAAACACTTTAATCCGAACCTGGCCATCGAAGGAGTATTATTAACAATGTTTGATACAAGGTTAAGGTTATCACACCAGGTGGCTGAGGAAATAAGAAAGTATTTTGGTGATAAAGTTTACGAAACTGTAATTCACCGGAACGTTAGAATTTCTGAATCGCCAAGCTACGGTAAACCGATAATTTTATATGATGCGATTTCATCCGGTGCAAAAAACTATATGTCATTCGCATCAGAATTCTTAGAAAGAAATTCATCAACTACTCATAAAAAAGAACATGAGCAAGATTAAACCCGGATTAGGCAGAGGACTTGACGCATTGATTAATCCTAATTCCTTAATTAGTAATCAGGAAAGCGTTCAACCACCGGATTATTCCAATGTAAAGGACGATGATGGAAAACTGGTTGATATTTTAGCAAGAATAAATGTTGAATTCATTAGCCCTAATCCGTTTCAACCCAGAATGAGTTTTGACCCTGTGGCATTGGAAGAATTAAAAAAATCCATTATATCAAACGGACTTATACAACCAATAACTGTAAGAAGAATTCAAGGTAACCGTTACCAGCTAATTTCAGGAGAACGAAGGTTACGAGCATATAAAGATATTGGCTACAAGGAGATTCCAGCATACATTATTAAAGTTGATTCTGATGAAATATTATTGGCTTTAGCATTGATTGAAAACATACAGCGGGAAAGACTTAACCCAATTGAAATTGGTAAAGCATATAAAAGGTTGATGGAAGAATGTCATCTTACCCAGGAGGAAATAGCCGAAAAGGTAAGCAAGGACCGGACAACTATCGCAAACTCAATTCGATTATTAAGACTTCCTAAGAAGATTCAGGAAGCACTTGTAAACGAAAATATTTCGGCAGGTCATGCACGGGCTTTAATTAGTGTTCCGGATGAGAATATACAATTGCAATTACTGGAGAAAATTCTTTCCGGTAATTATTCTGTAAGAAAAGTTGAACAGTTAGTTAAAAAATTAGGGCAAACAGAAAAATCACCACAGCGTAAGATATTGGTTTCTACGGGTAGCAGTTTTATTGATTCCAATTACAAAGATTTTGAGGATAAACTTAGAAAAATATTTGGTACAAAAGTATCTTGCTCCCAAAAAAAAGACGGCTCCGGCGAAATAACAATAGAGTTCTATTCAAATGACGAACTTGAAAGACTACTTGAATTATTTGAAATCATTGATAAGAATTATAATTAGTACTGCTTTACTTTTTATACTTCTCTCACCTGATCTTTTTTCACAAAGTGAAGAATTAATTATTGCTGAAGAAAAAACCGATACAGTTTTTATTATGCAGAAATCACCCTGGGGTGCTGTGCTACGAAGTGCTGTGATTCCAGGGTGGGGACAGCTTTACAACGAATCCTACTGGAAGGTACCTGTTGTATGGGGATTTGCAGGATGGTTTGTTTATAATTGGATTGACACTAATGATAAATACATTTTAAATCGCGACCTCACTGCAAACACCAGTGATCCTGTACTTGAACGTAGATATAAAAATTTGAGAGACTTTTATCGTGATCAACGGGATAATTTTGCAATCTATTTGGCATTAACATATTTACTAAATCTTGTTGATGCTTATGTGGATGCACATTTGTTCGATTTTACTGTTAGCGAAGATTTTCTTACTAAATCACCTCAATTGAATCTCCGTATTAATTTTTAAGAATTAAATGAAAAACCCTGTTATATGTAAGAACTGTTTGAATGAAAATCCTTTATATACTCATATCTGTTTAAATTGTAAGCAGTTTCTCAGGGACAAGGTTTCTAATATTGATATTTGGGAAACAATTGGAAACATTATTGAATCTCCTTCAAAAGCATTTCAAAAAATCATTCATGCGGAACATAAAAATTTTATTGTGTTTTTAACCCTAATACTTGCATTAAGAATATTAATTCTAAGTCGGTTCTTTTCACTTACATTTACAGAATTTAACAAATCTGTAGTGCCAATTTTTCCATTATACATTGTATACCTGACTGCTATTTCAATAATGATTTTATTGATTGCGACAGGTACATCATACATTTTAAATAGAAATAATTACAAAACCCGGATCAGGGATTTATACTCATTAAGTATATTTTCACAGCTTCCGAACATTTTAGCTGTAATAATTTTATTCCCGATTGAATTGATTGTATTCGGCAATTATTTGTTTTCAAATAACCCATATCCGTTTCAGGTTAAAAGTACCATTTCTTATTTATTAATCGGGTTCGAGATTGGAATGATCGTTTGGTCGATAGTACTAAAATACATTTCATACATAACACTTACTGCAAATAAAATCATAAGCTTATTGGTTACTATTCTCGGTTCACTTCTCATAATATTACTGATTATCGTTATGTCTTTTATTGTTTTTATTTAATTTATCAGATTGAAAAGTCAAATCCCGAATTATAAAATCCTTTGATTAATCAGATGCTGAATAATTGCACCATACCTGATACCCTTCGTACTGGTATAAACTTTATCAATTTTTATTGTAGATAAAATAATAGATAATATTCTTGATCCTGCCAGTATAATATCCGAACGACCCCTCATAATATTAGACCACCTGCTATCAATTTCAGTGTTTGTTAGCATTGAGAGCTGATTTGATATTGAATTTATTTCTTCAATATTCAAACAACTTAATTCAATTGTATCATAATCAAAATCAGTTAAATTATGCTTAATGCAGGATAGAGTAGTGGGCGTTCCGGCAATAGCAATAGGATAGCAATTTTTAAAATCATTTTTTTTCAACGATCTAAAAACAGAGTGCAGATGATGATTAAGTTTTTCTATGTGAGATGAATCGGGAGGATTACCCGGTAGAAATTCTTCCGTAGCAGAGACAGATCCTATTTGAAAACTTTGCCTATACGTGATGTTATTCATTGAGCCAGCAATTATCTCGGTGCTGCCGCCGCCAATGTCGATTACTAAAAATTCTCTATCCGAAGTAATATCAAAAGTTGCCCCAAGAAAAGCATAGTCAGCTTCATCTTCGCCCGAAATAATTTTAATATCAAAATTAAACTCATTTCTTATTTCATTAACGATTTGATTACTATTAGCAGATATACGAAAAGCATTAGTGGCAGTTAAAATTAATTGTTCAACATTATAACTTTTTATTATTGCTTTATATTCTAATAAAATATTCTTTAGCTCCACAATCTTTTCACTACTTATATTGGAGCCGGGCAGCAATCCTTTGCCAATTCTGGGCATTCTGTGAACATTAAGTAATGGCTTTAATTTACGAAGCTTAAAATCAAATTCAGCAATAAGTAGAAGAACAGTATTTGTGCCGATATCTATTGAGGCAACATTCATTATTTTTCACTAATTTTAATTAAATAATTATTTTAAACATATGAAAAAACTATCATTCTTTTCTAATGTAACTGCATCATTATCATTAATCTCCGGTTCAGTTTGGGTTGGTTCTTACCTTGTCAAAATATTCATAACCTATCAATTGTTTACTCCTGAAGACCTTGCATTGAAAACTATTTTTATGGGCGACAATTTGAATAATATGCTTTCACTTCTGCTCCCGGTGTTTATTATACCATTTGTGACTTTTAATGCTGTTATAATTTTCATGATACTATTTCTCCTCAGTTCCAGAATTAGTTTGAAGCAAAATGGATGGTTGTTTATTTCTGTCATGATAGTTTTTATTACAATGCCTTTCGAAATTTACCTTATGACTACGGATTACAAAATAATCACTTTATTAATGCAGGAATCTGTCAATGCTGAGAATGTATTGATCCTGATTCGTGAAAGAATAACTTCATTGAGCAGTTTTCCGGTGATAGAAATATTAGGTTATATCGGCATTTCATTTTTGATTATATTTAGACCGTTAACTTTAAAAAATAAAATTACTTAATGAAGATTAAAGAGAAAGAATTTGAGGACCTTATTGGAGAGTTAAAAACTCTTGCATCTCAGTTGGGAGCAACTGTCAGATTTGAAAAGGGAGACTTTAAAGGAGGCTATTGCATCTTAAAGGAAAGCAAGGTGATAGTAATAAATAAACTGGCAAACCTTCAGCGAAAGGCAATAATTCTTTCCATCGCTTTGAAAGAACTTGGTGTTGATGATATTTATATCAATCCAAAATTACGTGAGCTTATTGAGGAAATGGGAGAAATTAAATGAGGATCCTAATAATTAATGGTCCGAATCTAAATAAAATTGAATTAAGAGGATCTGAAACTTACGGTGATTCTTCACTAAGCGATATTGAAACAAATCTGATTACAGAGTTTCCTGAAATTGAATTCTCATTTGTTCAATCCAACCTGGAAGGTGAGATAGTCACAATAATACAAAATGCATCAAATAACTTTGACGGATTATTGATAAATCCGGGCGGCTATGCACACACTTCTGTTGCAATACATGATGCCTTATTCATATGTTCCATTCCCAAAATTGAAGTTCACCTTTCCAACCTGGCAAAAAGGGAAGACTTCCGGCAGAAATCTTTAACTGCAATTAATTGCGATGGATCTATAAGCGGTTTTAAAGAATTAAGTTACCTTGCCGGAGTGTTTACTTTAATCAAAATGATTAAGTAGTTTTGAATGGAATTCTTTATTTTTACAATATAAACAGCATATTAGTTAGAATATCTTTCAACTATCCGGTTTGATGGCTTATTATTAGAGGAGATAACTTTTCTGAACAGTTTTAACTTTATTTAATACCTGCATATTGCTATTAAATAAAGCTTTAGTTATTTTCGATTAAACAATTTAAGTATCTCTATGAAAGATCTTTCAATAAAAAAATTGTATTATTCTATTAGCGAAGTTAGTAAAATAACAGCAATAGAACAGTATGTTCTCAGGTATTGGGAAACTGAATTTGAGGAATTAAAACCCCAAAAAAACAGAGCCGGAAACAGAATATACACTAACAAGGATATTCAACTAATTCTGCACATAAAGAATCTGCTTAGGGAAAGAAAATATACTATTGAAGGAGCCAAAAAAATACTGGAGAATTATACTCCTGATAAGGTATTGCAAATTTCTGAAACAGAAAAAAATCCGACTGATGTAGCAGAGACCACCCCGGTGAGAAAAGAAAGATCGACCATTAAGAAAGACCTTGAAGAAATAAAAAGTATTTTAGAACTTCTTGTATCAAAACTATAAATATCCGGAACGTAGCGCAGCCCGGTAGCGTACCTGAATGGGGTTCAGGTGGTCGCGGGTTCAAATCCCGCCGTTCCGACTGAAAAAGATCCCCGAACCAGTCGGGGATTCTTTCTTTGCATTCATTCCTCTGAGTTCTGTAAGATCATTTTGTAGACTGAATTGGTTTCAACTTCTGTTATATAAAGTATTCTTTTCTCAATATCTCCGAATTCTAAATTTGTTGGCTTCTTACCCGGAGTTTCTATCTTCCTGATAATCTGACCATTTGGCGAAACAATATAAACTGCTTTACCTCCAAAATGTGCAATAAATAAATTCCCATTTTCATCAAATTCGATTCCGTCTGGATCGCCGCCGGGTAATTCTATAAACACTTCTTTATTTATAAGTAGTCCATCCTCATTCATTTCAAATCTTACAACTCTTTCATTAGCAGATTCACATATATATACTCTGTTATCTATTGGTGATATATTAATTCCGTTAGGAAAAGCTAATCCATCAGCTATTAATTTCACCGTATTTGTTTCGATGTTAAGACTAAATACTCTTCCATCAAAAATTTCTTTACCATATCCCTTGGGATCAGTAAATAAAATTAAGTTCTTGCCATAGCTTACGAGATCATTTGGACGGTTAAATCCTTCTGCAATTATTTCGATTTCACCTCGCATTGAAATTTTTAGAATTGCACCCAATCCATAATCACAAGCGTACAAGTAGTCGTTAAATATGGTCAGCCCATTTGTTTTATCAATTGATGGATACTGATCTGATTTTACTAAAAATGTATCAACATTTTTTCCATCAAACCTTGCTATCCAGCTACCATAACAATTAGATACATAGAGATTTCCACTATTGTCAAAAGCGGGTCCCTCAGGAAAATCGAGTCCGCCGAATACTAATTCCCAATCACCATCAACCGAATCACTTTGAGCAAAAGTTGATTGTTCTGATAAAAATAATAATAGTATAAATATGATAGCTTTACGGAAATTCATTTTATTCTTTCAATGATTAATATTTTAATTAAACAATAATATAACTTTCGGGTGTTAATATTCTTAAATAATTCATCAAGTACTAAAATGAAAATAATAAAATTATATTTATTGATCTTTATCATAACTGCAGTTAATATTCAAGCACAATCCGAACAATCGTTCGCCAGCATAGGTGATTTAGAGCTTGAAAATGGTGATATAATAAGTGACTGTAAAATTGGCTACAGAACTTTTGGAAAAGCTAATCAGGATACATCAAATGTAATCATGTATTGTTCCTGGTTTGAAGGAACGTCTGAAGCAATAGGAACTCTTATTGAAAAAAGAAATTTTGTTGATACCTCCAGGTATTTTATAATTGCTTTCGATGCATTAGGAAATGGTATTTCATCTGCACCATCAAACTATCCCGATAGTTTTCCGGTAATTACGATAAGAGATATGGTTAAATCACAATTCATTGTGCTGTCCGAACATTTAGGGATAAAACATCTTCACGGTGCTGTTGGAGGTTCGATGGGAAGTATGCAGGTACTTGAATGGGCAGTAGCTTATCCGGATTTTATTTCTAAGGTTGTTGCTTATGTATGTTCGCCAAAACTAAATAGCTATGATCTTCTGTGGATGAATACTCAACTGAAAATGATTGAAACCTTAAAAAAATACGGTGCTGAGGAAAAAGAAATAAAAAATTTGTCTAAAATGCTAACAGCCTGGATTTCAAGAACACCTGAATATATTAATGAAAATATTAATATTAATGAGTTTCAATCGTATTTAAAATCATTTGAACCGGAAATGACAAACCCATTTACTCTTGATGATTATGTTTCACAGATGAAAGCAATGATCAGTCATGATATTTCAAGAAATTATAATTATTCTATGGAGAAGACTTCAGAAAATATAAAAGCAAAGCTATTGATTATTGTTTCTAAAAATGATTTAATGGTAAATCCTGTTGAATCAATCAGACTTGCGGAATTAACGGGAGCGGAGTTAATTATTCTGGATAATGATTGCGGACATCTTGCAGTATCCTGCGAATTTGAAAAAATAAAAAATGAGATAGATTTATTTCTAAGCCATTGAAATACATCAATTGATGTTAAAAACCGGATTAATAAGAAATTGATTTGGGATACTGAAAACAAAACTATTTTCTATTTTCAGCACTGGACTTAAATCATCTTGAAAAGATTGGACGTATGATAGAATCAATGTATTTGTATATAAATCATAAACTGATATTTCATTTCCATTCGCATTAATCAGATACTGCTCACCGGAATAATCAATCTCCAGATTTAATTCAATTATTTTTTTACTTACGTAGCCATTAACATCATAATCAGTTTTTAGAAGTAATGGTTTTTCAATATAGAAATAATAATTCTCTGTATCAGAATAAACCATTATACCGGGTTCTGTATGAATGACTTCTGATTTATCATTCCTCATTTCAGACTTTATAAATTCAAAATTGTGCTCATCAAGTAAAATTTTAAACTTACCTCTTGATAGAAGCTCGTTAGTATGAATTGTCATCAATTTAACTTCCTCAAAAATTCCTGAATATTTCTGATATAATGTCAGGAACGAATCGATTCCAAATTCATTGATTAGTAAAAATGTATATATTCCACTAACCGGATAACTTATGGATGCATCCATTTTTACGAAGTTTGTATAATCCAGCAATTCTTCTACATCAATAAAACCAGAGTTAATTAAAAATGAACCCATCTGAAGTAAAACCCTGGGATGCAATCCGCCACGTCCGCCAAATGCAACTGCAAATCCTTCGAGAAGAAAAGGATGAGTATATAAATTTAATTTTTTCAGTTTATAATTAATCATAAGATGCATTAGTTCATGGTAATGTACATTATATGAAGTGATGATTGCATCATAGGCAAGATTGCAAATCCCCTTGGGGGAATGTCCTGTTAATATTTCATCATCTTTTTCGTCCCGGCACAGTACGTAAAGAATTTTATTTTGCTTAATAATCTCTAAATCATTTTCAGAATAATCTAATAAGTTTGCCATAACTAAAAAATGATTTTCTAATTCATCAATACTAAACTGATTTAAATCCCTAGGATCATTTATTATAAACCTAAAATGTTCGCTATCAATAGTATTCCAGCCTCTGGTAAGAAATAAAACAGGGGATTGAATTAAATCATTCTTTAAATAATAAGTTCTGGAATAATTAATGCTATCAACTGTAATTGTCAGTTTTTTATGAATCGCATCGATTGAATCTAACTCGTAGTAATACTCCAATTTACCTGATTTAATTTCTTCTGAAATATTCTCATCAAATTCATAAGAGATTAAAAATTTATTATTAACGATACCGTTATATCTGATACCTAATCTATCTGAAATGGAAATAGTTTCATCATCAGTATAATTTATTAAATCTTCATTATTATTGGCGATTAATAAAACCAATGAATCAATTTTAGTGTTTAAAGCGTTCTGCGCTAATGTTAAATGAAGGGGAATTGGAATTATGAGTACTGATATTATTACGAAATGAGGCAATCTTATTGAATTTATGATCATTATAAAAATCAAACAATAATTACTTTGAAATCTGCCTGGTAGTTTTCCATATCCATTTGTGAAATTTGTGAATGAATCCAATTGGTTCTGTAAACATTATGACACATTGATTTTGAATGACATCCATACCTTTCTGTTCACAGAATTTAACTGCTTCATCTGAAACTGAACCAAATTGCATCCAGACTTTTTTAATACCAATTTCGTGAGCTTCCTTCACAACCTTTTCAGTTTCAGATGGAGGAATAACTGTAATAATTGTATCTACTATGCTGCTTATTTCCTTTAATGATTTATAGATTGTCTTGTTGTTAATGGTACCTCCATTTGGATTCACGGCAGAAACATTAAAGTGTCTATCCAGCAGGTGCCTGAATATAGCTGCACCAAAACCTTTTCCCACTGATGAAACCCCGATAACGGCAATATGCTTATCGGCAATAAAACTTTTTGCTTTTTCCTGGTCTAACATATTTTATCTCCCTTGAATGAAATGTCCACGCAAAAATAACAATAAACTTCCGGGTGAGCAAAGAATAAAATATTGCATCAAAACAGCGGTGATTTAATTTCATATAATAGACCTAAATCCTTAACTTTGCCTACTAATAATTGAATTAAAACTAACTCAAATCTTATGAATTACGAAGAAGATAAACCGATTTCTTATTGCGGAATATTTGGAATTTTCGGATCGGAAACCGCATCTCAGCAAACTTACTACGGGTTACATGCTTTACAGCATAGGGGACAGGAGGCATCCGGAATTGTAACAAGATCATATAATGGAAATGGAAGAGCCCATTTTAATATTGTTAAAAGTGAAGGATTAGTCTCAGAGGTTTTTGAAGATCATAAACTACTTGATGACATTTTAATCGGCAGTGCTGCTATAGGTCATAACCGGTATTCAACTACAGGAGCAGCAAAGTCAAGAAAAAACATTCAGCCATTTATGGTTAATTACCGGCTTGGTAATCTTGCAATTGCTCATAACGGAAATTTAACTAACGCAAAAATATTGAGAGAAGAACTCGTTAACGAAGGCGCAATATTCCAAACTACAAGTGATACAGAAGTAATACTGCATCTGATTGCACGGTCTAAACTTGATAACCAGATCGATCAGATACTTGAAGCCTTAAGAAAAGTTGAAGGAGCATACTGCATTACTATTCTTACTGATAACAAATTAATTGCTGCAAGAGATTCGTATGGCTTCCGACCGCTTTCTATTGGAAAGTTAGATAATTCATTCCTGATCGCATCAGAAACTTGTGCATTTGATATTCAATCTGCACAGTTTTTAAGAGAAGTTAATGCTGGCGAGTTAGTTGTTATAGATGATGAATCTTTAAACACTGGAGAAATAAAATCCTTCAGGATTAACGATAAAATTGAAAAACAAAAACATTGTGTTTTTGAATTTATATATTTTTCCAGACCTGATAGTTTTATCTTCGGGCATAATGTAGATAAAATGCGCAGGCGATTAGGTAAAATACTTGCCCGTAAGCATCCGGTAGTGGATCCGGATGGTGAGAGGATATATGTAATTAGTGTTCCCGACAGTTCTAATACCACTGCCTTAGGCTATGCACGCGAACTTGAGAAAGAGGGAGTGGATGTACGATTGGAAATTGGATTGATCAGAAGTCATTATATAGGAAGGACATTTATTCAACCCGGGCAATCAAACAGGGAAACAGGTGTTAGAATTAAATTTAATATTGTTAAAGGTGTCCTTGAAGGAAGAACCATAGTAGTAGTTGATGATTCCATTGTTCGTGGTACAACATCAAAACAATTAGTAAAACTTTTACGGGAAGGAAATCCTAAGTCTATCCATTTAAGAATATCATCCCCGCCGATTCTACACCCCTGTTATTATGGAATGGACTTCCCAAGTAAATCTGAATTAATCGCTCACAGGATGCACAGCAACATTGAGGAGATAAAAAATTATCTTGAAGTTGATAGTCTTGAATACTTAACTATCGATGAGATGTTAGAAGCAGTTTCGGAAGCAGGGGAGGATAACTTCTGTACTGCCTGCTTCTCTGGTAATTATCCAACTCCTGTAGACATCAACTTTCAGAAGGAAATGTATGAAATTTAATGCGCTTGTTCTTCTCTTAACTCTTTTAATCACAACTTTATCATTCTCACAAACAACATACTTCATCAAATACAAAGAAAATGTTTCTATTGCAGAAGTAGACCGTAAAGTTGTTGAACAAACATTCAGTGATGTTGTTAATTTCAGACAATCACCATTTCACGATTTTGATGTGAACTATCTTGCAAAAGGTTTAGGCAGAGGAGATGATATACTTGGAAGAATTGTTAAAATTCATTTCACAGAAAACGTGAGTGAAACAGAATTAACATCTTTAATTTCTGCTGATCCTGATATTGAATACATCCAGAAGGCTAATACATACCAGGCCAATTTTATTCCAAATGATTCTTTACTTGCCCAGCAATGGGCTCTAGATAAAATTAGAGCATTTGATGCCTGGGATATTACTGCTGGTTCTGATACAGTATTACTTGCAATTATAGATACAGGAATTGAATATTTTCATCCGGATTTACAGAACAAAATATTTATTAATTCCGGAGAAATGGGTTTAGACCAGTTTGGAAATGATAAAAGATTTAACGGAATTGATGATGATGGTAATGGGTTTATTGATGATTATATGGGATGGGATTTTGTTGACAGGGTAGGATTCCCGTTTGATACGACTGCGGGAGATTATCTAACCTGGGATAACATGCCGTACGATACTATAAAAGGTGCAAACGGAAACCATGGAACTCTTGTTGCTGGAATAGCTGGAGCAGAAGCAAATAATATTTCGGGAATTGCCGGAACCGCTCCTAATGTAAGGCTTCTAAATATCCGTTCATTCGATAATAGTGGAAGCGGTGAAGAGGATGATGCCGCTGCTGCATTATTATATGCTGTTAAAATGGGTGCAAAAGTAATTAATATGAGCTGGGGAGATTACAGCTTTTCCTATGTTTTAAGAGATGTTATCAGATACGCGTACTCTCAGAATGTTGTATTGGTTGCCAGTGCAGGAAACAGGAATGTAAATACACCACATTATCCGTCCGGATATTCTGAAGTAATAAGTGTTAGTGGATCAACTTCGGAAGATTTTATTGCGGGGTTCAGTTGGGGTTCAACTATCGATTTGGTTGCACCGGCAATTTCAATTCTATCAACTGATGTTAATTTGAGTTATAATACTTTCAGCGGTACCTCTTCAGCTGCACCATTTGTTTCAGCAACTGCAGCACTTATACTTTCTCTCGGAACCTTTACTAATGAGGAAGTTAAACAAATCATTAAATCCACAACTGATGATATTGGTGAACCGGGATGGGATATCAGAACAGGATCCGGAAGATTGAATTTATCAAAAGCATTAAAAGTACTTGCTCCTTCGGATATCCGATTTCATTTTCCATTGATGGATTACGCAACGAATGAAGATAATATTCCGATTATCGCAACGGTACTTTCTTCGTATTTTATAAGTTACAAATTAGATTTTGGAATAGGAATTGAACCAAATAGCTGGAACATACTTATAGATAATGGTTTAAATCAGTTTATTGAGTCTGAAATTTATAACCTGGATGTTTCAGACCTTTCCGAAGGCATCTATACACTTAGACTATCTGTTAGACTTAATAACGGACAGGTGATACAGGAACGAATTTATTTTCACGTTATGAGAACTGCTCCACGAGTAATAGAAGTTGGAATGGGCTCTCTTTATTATGGAGATCGTTCAGTTATTGCAGCAGAATTCTATACGAATCAACTTGCTGTGATGAGATTATATTATCGGGTTATTGGGGAGAGCATTTTTAATTTTATAAGTCTTGACGGATTTAACACAAACAATCAATTTGTTAAGCAATTTCATTATGGATTTTTACCCAAAGAAATAGTAAATCCTAATACATTATATGAAGTTTATTTCGAAGCTGAAAATCTTGCAGGATTTAAAACAGTAGTAATGGATTCATCAAATGGTATCGATTATTTTAAAATTAAAACAGATAAGTTGCCAGAACCGATTCAGTTCGAATTAATGCCTTATGCACTTGAGAACAGTATCACATTATTCTCAGAACCAGTTAGTTTTCTCTCAAATAATAAAAATGAAGTTTTGGTACAGCCATTTATAACGGGTTCCGAACCTATTTTCTATAACTACGTTTTAGAAAATGATTCCTTTGTCAGGTTTCAATCAGATTCACTTCTTAATCGTTTTCCTCAATTATATGGTGACTTCAATAATAACGGACTAAAAAATTTAATGACGTTAAACTTTTCAAATGTCGTTTCATTAGAGCAAACTCAGCAGGGGTCTTTTACTTTCAGTAAAAAAGATTCAACAACACGTACTTTTTATCCCTTATTGATTGATGAGTTGATAGATGATGGTAACAAATACCTTATTACACAAAATTTCAGTCCTGATCGATATTTATTATGGAAAATAAATCAGGACTTAACCACTACGTTGATAGACTCAACTTTTTATGTTGCGGTGCAGGATACTTTTGGAAATAACAGAACATCTAAAAACATTTTTGTGGTCGACGCGGATAATGATAGTAATAAAGAAATCTGGATCTTAGATGAAGATGGTGATCTGAAAAGTTTAAAGGTTAATCCGAATCTTACGTTTACAAAATCTGATAGTTTTTATATTCAGGGATTAACGCCTCCATTAGAGCAGAATATTCTTAGTATTGGTGATTATAACGGTGATGGTATTAAAGACTTTGCAATACTATATGAAACCAATTCAATTGCTCCAACTTTTTTATTGCTCATTATCACATTCGAAAACCACGTTCCAAAAGTATTATCACAAAAAGTTTTTTTGGATCAATCTGCTGAATATGTAGGCGGATTAACCTTTACTAAAATTTATCAGTCATTAAATTTTGTAGATATAGATAGCGATGGACTGGATGAATTAGTAGTAAATATATTTCCTTATACATATATATTCAAGTATTCAGCTCAGGAAAGTAAAATGGTTTTTTATGCTGAAGGCGGCAGTACAAGAAATACATTTGTTGGTGATTTAAATCAGAATGGTGTTGTAGAAATTGGATTAAAAATAAATGAAGTATTCAGATTTTATGAATTCTCCAATTCTATCCGCACACTTATTCCGGCGCTTTTTGAAGGGCATAGCGTTAGCTTTGAAGAGATCATGCTATCCTGGAATTCCGATGCTCAAAAGTTCTTTATATACAAAGGTACAAATGCCTCAAATATTGAATTGATTGACTCTACATTTGAAAAAAGTTATTTAGATAATAATGTTGAATTAAATACTGAATATTTTTATTCAATACAGGCGTATGATGCTGCAAAGCCTGAACCATTATCAGCACTCAGTAAAGTAATCCAGGTATATTCACATAAACCTGCAGAAGCCGTAGCTATTGTAAACAATAGTTCGAGTAGTGTTATAGTAACCTTCTCGGACAAGATGAAAAGCACCATTGAAAACCTTCAGTCATTCGAAATAATAGGCATGGGATTTCCGAATTCTGTTTCACCTTCTGATCAATTCTCTTATCTGTTATCATTCAGCCAGCCGTTACCCGATGGAGAGAATAAATTGTTCATCAGCAAAATCAGAGATTTTTACAATTCACCTGTTCCGGAAGATACTATATCCTTCATTGTTACTCATTCTCCTGATCTGATTGAATTTTATGTTTCATCGTTTGAGATAATGAATCCTTACATGATTAAAGTTGTATTTAATTTCCCGGTAGATGAACAAAGTGCATTGAATACAAATAATTATTCATTCGAACCTGACAATAAAGTAAGTAATGTAATTATAGATGAGAACGACAATAAAATTGTTTATCTCGACCTCAGAAATCAAAAACCTGTTGGCTCAATAGGAAAAGAGTATGTTCTCAGGATAGAAAATGTTTTATCGGATGCATCGATGGGAAATATTTTAATTAAATCCGGTGCAGGAAGTTATATCGTACTAACAGGATTCGCTCCGGACCTGTCAGATGTATATGTTTATCCTAATCCAGTTAAAGCGGGGGAGAGTCAAAATGCTGTTACCTTTGCCAATTTACCCAGACGAGCTAAAATTACAATCTGGGACATAAACGGTGTGAAAATTAATGAAATTGAAGAAAGAGATGGCAACGGAGGAGTTGATTACAATCTAACCAACCAGTTTGGTGAGAGAATTTCCACCGGCATCTATATTTACAGGGTAGTAATGATAGATGATCAGAACAGTGAAGGAGAAGAAAAACTTGGTAAATTTGCTGTTATAAAATAATGTTTGAAGTAAAAGAAATATATACGAAGTCTAACTTATTAAGTTTGTTCAGACTTTTTCTTGCAATTCCATTATGGATCTTGCTGGATGACTTTGAAGCTAACAGGTTTTTCGTATTTGGACTTTGTTTATTTGCAGCATTCACAGATATTCTTGATGGCTACATTGCAAGAAAATATAATGAAATTACTGAGTTCGGAAAAATTATTGATCCGCTTGCAGATAAAATAGCAATGGCAGCGGTTGTTATTAAACTTTTTCTGATCGGTGAAATTCCGGGATTGTATTTTTATCTGATTATTGGTCGGGACTTATTGATTTTCTTAGGCGGATTGGTAGTATCCAGAAAACTTGGTATGGTACTTCCGTCTAATAAACTTGGTAAGATTACAGTGCTTATTGTTGGAACTGTGTTACTTTTTATACTACTAGGTTTTAATAAAGATAGTTTGATTTACCTGATTTTCTATTACCTGAGTATTGTACTAATATTCGCATCATTTTCCGGCTATATAATAAGAGCTGCTGAATTTATGAAGAGGAACAGTAATGTACATGTTTAATAATTTTAATTTCGATAAACTAAAAAGCGGTCTAAGCAAAACCAGGAACAAAATAGTTAATTCAATCAATGAGACAATTTCCGGCAAGGCCGTAATAGATGAACTGACGATTGATCAACTGGAGGAAGTATTGGTTTCATCGGATATTGGATTTGATACAGCAAGTCAAGTTATCGAAAATGTCAAAATAAAACTACGAGCCCACAAGGATCGATCAAATGTAAATGTGCTTAAACTTGTAAGGGAGGAACTTGTTCAGCTTCTTCGTGAATCAAAACATAATGGCTCGGATTATTCAAAGCATAAACCGTACGTCATTCTGATAATAGGAGTAAATGGAGCAGGGAAGACCACCACAATAGGCAAACTTGCTAACAATTATAAGAAAATTGGGTGCAAGGTTATTGTGGGAGCAGCTGATACGTTCCGTGCCGCCGCAAATGAACAACTCGACATATGGTCAGAACGTGCTGGTGTTGATATAATTCAGAGAGGAAAAGGCACAGATCCGTCCTCCGTAGCTTATGACACTGTTAAAAAGGCAGTTGATGATAAATATGACATTGTTCTTATTGATACAGCCGGGAGACTTCATAATAAGTCAAACCTCATGAACGAATTGAGTAAAATAAAACGGGTTATTGCCAAATTAATACCAGATGCTCCGCACCAGACTTTACTTGTACTAGATGGTACCACCGGACAGAATGCTATTATACAAGCAGATGAATTTTCAAAGGTAACAGAATTAACAGGTTTGGTAATCACTAAATTAGATGGCACGGCAAAAGGCGGCGCAGTTTTCCAGATTATTGCCCGGCAAAATGTTCCCCTTAAATATATAGGTGTCGGTGAAGCCATTGAAGATCTTCAGGAATTTGATCCTGAAGCATTTGTAGATGCAATATTTCAGGATTGATTATAATGTTGATGAAGAGACCTAAACATAGGGTTTTCGATTACCCGCCGAGATTTTATAAACCTGAAGAGGATGAAAAAGAAAGAAAAAAACGTAAGCTTGGTTTCTCAAGACAACGAAAGTTCCAACCACGAAAGAGGAGTCCTTTTATCTGGCTGATACTATTAGTTATAATCGTTTTCTTTCTCTTAAAGATAAATCGGTTTATATAATTTTTATTAGTTTACATAATATACATTATCAGACAAATAAATTGTAGATATTAATATTACGTCGGCTAATTTCATCACTTCAGAATCTTAATATTTATAAAATCCCTCCCCGGATTTTCTACCAAGCTTTCCAGCAGCTACCATCTTTTTCAATAAAGGACATGGTCTATACTTCGGATCACTAAATCCTGTATAAAGGACTTCCATTATGGCTAAACAAACATCCAGCCCAATAAAATCCGCCAGTGTCAACGGACCCATTGGATGATTCATTCCAAGCTTCATTACAGTATCAATATCTTCCTTATTTGCTACACCTTCCATTAATGCAAATATTGATTCATTAATCATCGGCATAAGAATCCGGTTAGATATAAAACCAGGATAATCAAATACTTCAACCGGTATTTTATCAAGACTTACAGATAGATCCCGTATTACTTTAAAGGTTTCATCTGATGTAGAGTAACCACGTATTATTTCAACTAATTTCATAACTGGCACAGGATTCATAAAGTGCATTCCAATAAATCTATCCGGTCGTGTATGAGCAGATAATTCCGTAATTGATATTGAAGAAGTATTAGTAGCAAATATAGAATCAGGTTTTACTATTTCGTTTAATGTTCTGAATAAATTAAGCTTAGCCTCCTTATTTTCATAAATTGCATCGATTGCAAGATCAATATGTGTGGGAATACTTTCAACACCTATAATTTTATTTATATTATTAAGTGAACTTTCTTTATCATCAGTGGTTATTAACTCCTTTTTAACCTGTCTGTCAAGGTTCCCGGATATAGATTTTATAGCTTTATCATATAATTCATCAGAAGTTTCACAAAGAAAAACACTAAATCCTTTAAGAGCAAATACATGCGTAATTCCATTTCCCATAGTTCCCCCGCCAATTACAGCAATATTTTTGATATCCATTTTATCCTCTGTTTAATTTTAATTGACATTTTTAATTATTAGTGCAGACGCTTCCCCTCCTCCAATACAAAGTGAGGCTATCCCGAATTTTGAGTTTCTTTTCTTCATTTCGTAAATCAGCGTTGTTAATACCCTTGCTCCGCTTGCTCCAATTGGATGTCCAAGCGCAACTGCTCCCCCGTTAACATTTACATTATCTGAGTTAAGTCCGAGTAATTTATTTACTGCAAGTGAAACAACTGCAAAAGCCTCATTGATTTCAAAAAGATCAATCTCATTTATTTTCATATTAGCCTTTTTAAGCACCTTATTGATTGCATCTGCAGGTGCTGTTGTAAAATCAACAGGTGCTTTTGCTGCAGAACTTTGACTCACAATTTCAACCAGTGGTGTTAATCCTAATTCTGTTGCTTTATCTTCGCTCATAATTAATAAAGCAGCCGCACCATCATTAATACTTGATGCATTCGCTGCTGTTACAACTCCATCTTTTTCAAAAACAGGTTTAATTGTCGGAATTTTATCAAATTTAACACGTCCTGGTTCTTCATCTATATCAACAATTGTATCACCCTTTTTCGATTCGATTTTAACAGGTACAATTTCATCTTTAAATCTGCCCGTATTAGTAGCATCTATCGCTCTTTTATAACTGTTTATAGCAAATTCATCTAACTCTTCCCTTTTGAAGGAAAAATTCTTAGCGCATATCTCAGCACAACTGCCCATATGTATATTATTATAAACATCCCATAAACCATCCAGAACTATAAGATCCACTATTTGACCATGACCAAGTCTATATCCATTACGGGCATTTGGTAAAGCGTAAGGTGTATTGCTCATGCTTTCCATTCCACCTGCAATAATAATATTGGCATCTCCTGTTTGAATGGCTTGTTGCGCCAGCATAACGGCTTTTAAACCACTTCCGCACATTTTATTAATTGTCATACATTCAACTTGTTGTGGTAACCCGGCGTATAGTGCTGCCTGACGTCCAGGAGCCTGCCCTTGCCCTCCCATCAACACATTACCCATTATTACTTCATCGATAAGATTAGTGTCAATTCCGGATTCATCTACAACAGATTTAATTGCAATGCTGCCCAGCTTAGATGCACTTAAGGATGCTAAATTACCGCCAAACGATCCAATCGGAGTTCGTTTTGCAGATACAATTACTACTTTTTTCATTATTCTCTCCTGAAATGATTTTTGAGATGATTTAATTTAACGAAAAATTATCTTAGAATCAGAGCAACAATTAATTATTGGGGAACAATAGAGGATAATTCAGAAATGACATTTCCAATTGCAGTATTGATATTGATGTTATTCTTCAGCGAACTGCCGATTGAATCAATCCTGTTTGCTATATCTCTCAGATCTAATGAGGGATACCGGGAATTAAATTTCTCAAGAGTTTGAAGATGATCAGTGAAAAAATATTTATTATAGTTATTCCTATACCGGTATAAATCATTTAACCAGGTTACAATCATTCTGATGATTAATATTAACTGTACTTCATCTTTATCATCTGCTATTTGTTTAAACTCAGTGAATGCAGAATGAAAACGTCTGGCAAATGAATATCTTAAGATTCTGATAGTCCTTTCCCGCAATTCGATAAAATCATTATCTATCAGTTCAAGTGCCTTGGTTATAGATCCTGCAGCAAATGGAACTATTTTCTCGGTTAAGACCTTATCACAATTATAATAACTGGTCAGAATAAAAATAACCTCTGCATCAGTCAGCGGAGCAATGTTCACTGACCAGCATCTGGAGTGTATAGTGGTTCGTAGTCTTTCAGGATATGCTGTACAAAGGATAAAGATAACACCTTCAGGGGGTTCTTCAAGATTCTTGAGTAAGGCATTTTGTGCTTCTTCATTCATAAGGTGTGCTTCTGAAATGAGAATTACACGGTATCTTAAATCCTGAAAACTTGTTGAAAGAAATTTATGAATATCTCTTATACTATTAATTTTGATGGATTTTGCTTTCGGAATATTGATTCGATAAAATGGATTCAGTGATTTTTGTTTAAGTTCATTTTTTATCAATTCAATTTCTTCCTCGGATAACTTTTCAAACGGACCTACAGAATCAGTTTCATTTTTGCCGCGAGGTAATGGAAATACATATTTTAAATAAGGCTCATTAAAATTTTCAATTTTGGATATTATATGATCTGAATTAGATTCATTTGATAACTTATCTGAAATGGCTTTTGTAAACTGTAAAGCCAGAAATTCTTTACCGATTCCTTCAGGTCCCGAAAATAAAAATGCATGCGGAATTTTACCGGATTCAATAATTTGATTAAGTGTTAGCGCGGTGTTTATTTGTATTGATATTTCTTTAAGAAATTTGCTCATAAAAAAAGGCGCCGAAGCGCCAATAATAATTTAGAAATCCTCTTCATCGTTATAGAAGAAGTCCTCGTCTGTAGGATAGTCAGGCCAGATATCCTCTATGGATTCATAAGGTTCATCCGAGTCTTCTAATTCTTTTAAGTTTTCTACAACTCCATAGGGTGCCCCAATTCGTTCTGCATATTCTATCAATTCCTCTTTAGTAGCAGGCCAAGGAGCATCATCTAAATATGAAGCAAGTTCAACTGTCCAAATCATATTCTATAAACTCCACATTTGTATTTTTATTGTATCTGAGTATCAAAATAACCAAAATCATCAAAGAAGAATTCCATAGGGTCTTGAGCAACTCCATCATGGTGAACTTCATAGTGCAAATGCGGACCAGAAGAAAGTCCGGAGTTACCTGTATTGGCAATCAAATCACCCCTGACAACTGATTGCCCTTTTTTAACTAATGCTTTGGATAAATGTGCAAATATTGTTGAATAACCAAATCCGTGATCAATTTCAATTATCAGTCCGTATCCGCCTCTTCGACCGACGAAACTTACTTTTCCATTGCCGGGACTATAAACAGGTGTTCCTATGTCGCTAATAATATCAATACCGTTATGCATTCTGTATTTTCTTAATATTGGATGCAATCTGATACCAAAACTGTCCTTTGTATAGTCACCAATAGTGGGTAAAATTGCAGGAATTGCTGCAAACAACTTCTCATTTTCTGACAATTTATTTGATATTTCCAAATATTGTGTTTTCTCAAATTCTAATTGTCGGGAAATGCTTTCAACATAATTGAGAGCATCGGAAAGTTCAAGGTTTTTACCCAGTTTAAGAAATTCAATTGAATAATCGTTACCGGCTCCACCAATTCCAAGCATCTTTTCCTCAGTGCTTAAAGGTCTAAGGTTCAGCGCTAAGCGTAGATCATTGCCCAGTTCCGAAAATTCATTTAATTCTTTTTGTATTAATGAATAATCTGAACTTAATTCAAGTAATTTGTTTTTCAAAGCTTTATTTTCAAGGCGAAGTGCTGCTATATCTTTTTGAGGATTAAGAATATCTGAGAAGATAAAATACCCTCCAATTACTGCTGAAGTAAATACTAATACAGCAAGAGAAAAATAGATTGCAACTTTGGACTTAAAATCCTTTATTTCAATGAATTTTAAGTTTTTTTCTGAGAAATAATAGTATTTTTTCATAAATAACGCCGAAACATAATACTTCAAGGTTGGATTGTCAATAGCTTGTTAAAACTACTCAAAATCGTGCTCAAAGTAATCAATACCTCGGTTTACGGAATCTCCTTTTTCTCTTATTTTGGTGTTTAATCTCTCCTGGAAAATCCTTGCGGCGTCGTGGCCATAATGCTTTAAGAGATAATTTAGACTTATAACCTCTGAAATAACTGTTATATTTTTTCCTGGTAAAATTGGCAATTTAACGTATGGAATTTCAACATCAAGTATTCTGACTGCACTGTCATCTAATCCGGTTCGTGTATAATGTGCATCGTCATCCCACAATTCTAATTCAACAATGATTTCAAGTCTTTTTTGGTATCTAATAGCCCTGATTCCAAACATACTTTCGATATCAATAATGCCTAAACCGCGGACTTCCATGAAGTGTTTGCCAACATCCGTGCCAGCCCCCATTAAAATCCCCTCCCCCTTTTTTGTCAGAACAATTACGTCATCGGCAACTAATCTATGACCGCGCTCTATCAAATCCAGTGCAACCTCACTTTTACCGATGCCAGATTTACCGACGAATAAAATTCCTACACCGTAAACATCAACAAGCGAACCGTGTAGAGTTAACCTGGGTGCAAACTGATCATCTAAAAAATCACTGATTAGATAGATTAATTTTGTTGTTGAAAATTCGGTTCCAAATAGCGGGATTTTTCTCTCTTCAGCTTTTTCTACCAGAATATCTGATGGTTTATTATTATTCGTTAGAATTATGCAAGGAATATCAAAATTAAACAATTTATCCAGTGATTCAGAGACCTTATTTTCGGGGAGTTGCTTTAAATAACGCATCTCCGTATTTCCAAATACCTGAACGCGTGCAAAGGAGAATAATTCAACAAACCCGGCTAAGGCTAAGCCGGGCCTGTGTACATTCTGTTCAACAATTAGTTTTTCGAAATCATGATTTTCTGTATATAATTTAAGTTTACAGATATTGTTCCCCTGGTTGTAAAGAAATCCAACCGTGATTGATTCTTTTCTCCAGACTGCCTTATCGTCATATTGAATCATCTTACCCGGGCGGTTGTTCGTTTAGATTTTACTGTTTTTAGCTGCTTTATCAGTTTTTCCACCGAGGCAGTTATTGATTTTTTAAAGTCATCGGAATGATCTGTTGCATTTAAAATCTGACCTGGAATGCTGACCGTTATATCAGCAATTTTAACACTGTTAGTCGGGTTCTGGAAACTTAATTTTACATCGGCACTAAGAATATCTTCATTGTACTTTTTGAGACTTGTCACCTCATCTCTCACATACTGCTTCAATGAATCGTGAGCTTTAAACTTTCTTGCTGTTATTGATACGTTCATAATTTCCTCCGTCCTTAAGATTTTGGATGTGATTTTTTATAAGTATTTTTTAATCGTTCTATACTAACATGAGTATAGATTTGAGTTGTAGAAAGATTTGCATGTCCAAGAATTTCTTTAACTGCCCTCAGATCAGCTCCATTATCTAACATATGTGTTGCTGAACTATGCCTTAATATATGCGGGCTTTTCTTTTTAATTTCAGATACCTTTGAAAGATATTTATTAACTATTCTATAGACGAACTCATGGTACATTCTGTTGCCTTTGGGAGTTCTCAAAAGCGGGTCAGAAATTTTTCCTGATGAGTTCCTTGATAAATATTCCCCAATAACTTTAACAGATTTTTCCCCAATTGGCACTATTCGTACTTTATTTCCTTTGCCAAGTACTCGTAAAATCTTATCCGTTTCACTATAACTGCTTATATTAAGACTGCACAATTCAGAAACACGCAATGAACAACCGTAAAGCAATTCAAATATAGCTTTTATTAAAAATGACCTTTCCGGATCCTCCTGTTCAGCTTTTTTGTAAACACTGAGAATATGCTTTGATGATAATATATCTGGCAGTTTACGACTTAGTTTTGGATTTTTTATATAAGCTGCTGGATTTACTTTCAGATAATCCTGCTGAAATGAATACCTAAACAAACCTCTGAGTGAAGATAAGATCCTGGAGATTGAAACCTTGTCCAGTGCTTCTTCATTTAATTTCATTAAAAATGATTTAATGAATTTTTCGGAAATATCTGATATGTGCTCAATTGAATGATTTCCGCAGTATTCTAAAAACCTTGAAAGATCTGTTGTGTAATTTCTTAATGTATGTTTTGAATATCGCCTTACGGAAGAGAGTTCCTGAAGATAATTTTCTATTACACTGCTTATTTCCATAGCCAAATACTTTTTAAACCTGCAAATACTTAATAAGAAAAATGTAAACTGCAGTTGTAATTCAAAGATTTCTAAACTAATCTGAAACCACTTACAATAAAGCGAAATTATTTTTATAAGTCAATTGGTTTTCCAGAGTTTTCATTATTTTTTTTCCGGATGCTGTATAATCATTATATCCAACTAAATGCAATATTCCATGAATAATCAGCCGGTTTAATTCCTTATTTAAACTAACTTTATACTTTTTTGAATTTCTTTCTGCATCCTGATAAGAGATAAACAATTCCCCATCTAAAAAAGTATTGCTGCCGGAATAGTTAAATGAGATAATATCAGTTGAATTATTATGATCAAGGTATTCAGAATTAATTCGTTTAATCTGATCTGAGTTGATAAAGTTTATTTCCATGGAATCAATTTTAAAATTCAATTCTTTACTCAGAACATAAACAAGCTTATGAACTGACATCTTGTTAATTTTTAGCCTTGTCGAATTAACTGAAAGATTCTTCATCAATACAAACTTCTAAAATATTTTATTTTAATGAGTTGACGGTTATTTCCGTATATTTTTTATATCGCTCAGCGGATCGTTCGAAATCCATCATTTCTTCTTCCGTTAGATCCCGGATAATCCGGGCAGGTACACCGCCAGCAAGTTTACTGGAAGGTAAAATGAATCCCGGCTTAACTACTGCGCCGGCAGCAACCATAGAGTTTTTTTGTATTACGGCACCATCAAGTACAATGGATCCTATTCCAATTAGTGAAAGATCTTCAATAGTGCAGCCATGCAATTTAACTGAATGACCTACAGTTACTTTATTACCAATGGTTAGGGGATATTTACCATTTGTTACGTGCAGCATTGAACAGTCTTGAATATTGGTCATTTCTCCTATCCTGATATAGTGCACATCACCTCGAATCACAGAATTGTACCAAACACTTGAATCTTTTCCTATTTGCACATCACCAATAATTTTTGCACCTGAAGCTATAAAAACGGATTCATGAATTTCAGGGAAAGTGCTATTATAAGGAAAAAGTTTTACTTCCCGCTCGGTTTGATATATTTTGGAGGCATCCACTCGTTGTTATTCCATTCTATTAATTCTAATGTGATATTTCCAATAATTACCTTCATTTTTGCGATTACCGGTATTGCAAATGAATCATTTGTAAACCACCCCTCAAATGCTCCTGTGAGTCCGAATATACTCACAAAATCAGTTCTGCCATCTAACCGAACACAATCAATTTCATAGTCAATCGCATCAATTGAAACTGGAATATTATCATCATAAAAATTGATAATAGTATTTTCACTTTTTTCGTTTACAAAGCAAGGAACATTGTAAGTTACAGTCTGTCCGGTTCTCATTCTCGCATAATAAAATATGGATAGACCATCCTGATGATCTTTATCCAAATGAGCAATAGAGTCAACCCAGGTTTCTTCAGGATTTAATCTGCCCCTGTAAACATGAGCAGAATGATTGTTTTTGTTAAATGTATATTTAGTAAACGATGTGTCATCTTCACCAAGTACCGTTCCTTTGAACATTAAAGGAGACTGGTTCTGATTAAACTTACTTTCATATATCTGATGCAGACTAACAAAAGGTACGCCTTCGTATGAATCTATGTAAGCAATCGTATTGAATATTGTATCATCATTTTCAACATACGAGTCAATAATTTTCAATCTTACTTCACCAAGTTCAAAGAATAAATACTTAACAAGGTATACAATTTCTTCTCCTGCATTTAAATATTTACCCTGTACTCTTTTATCATCAGCATTGTTAAATGCAGATGAATAATATGGCAATGAAAAAAATATTAAAAGAATAACTTTATTTTTCACTTATAAATTTGCCAGGTTTTTTGCTTCATCAAACAAGGTTACTGCTTTTATCATTTGATTATCAATTTCAAGCAAAACAGAATACCATCCTTCATTTTTCCAGAAATTACGTGCAACCTGAGCTTTGATTCTGGTACGGATGTATTCTTTATCTTTATTTAATTCCTCTTCATTTTTTTTAACTGATTTTTCTTCCGCCATCTTTAAGAATTCAGATATCATTTGATCACTGATTAGAAATTCAGATTTAAATTTCAGAAGATCATCGCCAAATTTTTTTGAAATTGCATCAGAATTGCGATCAAGATATGAAAGCACATACTGGTAAAAAACATTCTTTCTAAGCAGGTCTCGTGTAAACTCAGTGATGGATTCGGATTTAATTATATAATCAGGAGTTATTCCACCACCTCCATAAACCATTCTGCCATTGTTAGTTTTAAAAACTGGTTTTAACGAATCTTGTTCTGCTGTATGTTGAATGTTATCTCCTTCATCCTCTTGTATTTCAGATAATTCAGAGTAATACTCCATTTTATCTTTTTTGTTTTTATAATCTCTTTGAATTAATCTGCCTGAAGGAGTAAAATATTGAGAGATTGTTAATCTTAGTGCTGAATTATCCGGAAGACTGAATTGTCTTTGAACAAGACCTTTACCAAAAGAAGATTCTCCAACAACCAGTCCCCTGTCCCAATCCTGAACTGCACCGGATACAATTTCACTTGCAGATGCACTTCCTTTATTGATCAATACGACCAAAGGGATTTTTTCAAAAGGATAGGTAATATCAGAAAAATATTCTTCATTGAATTCCTGTCTTCTTCCTTCTGTATAAACTATTTTCTTTTTACCATCAATAAATAAATCTGCAATCTTAACTGCCTGGTTTAAATAGCCGCCAGGGTTTCCCCGTAAATCCAACACCAGTTGAGTCATTCCATTATTTTTCAATTCAGTTAAAGCATCTTCAAGTTCATCAAATGTTGTCTCAGAAAACCGGGAAACACTGACATAACCGGTTTTATCATCAATCATAAAACGGGCATCTACAGAATAAAGCGGAATTTTATCTCTTGTTATAGTATAGTCAACTTCTGTATCAAGACCGGACCTTATTATAGTCACTTCAACCTGAGTACCTGCTTTACCGCGTAACTTATTTCTTACTTCTTCGTTCGTGATACCTATAACATCTACTCCATCAATTTTTACGATTCTGTCGCCTGACATAATACCAAGAGCTTCACTTGGACCACCTGTTATAGGTGATACAACTATAAGTGTATCGCTGATGATCTGGAACTCTATCCCAATGCCATCAAAATCACCTCTGAATGATTCTTCAACTGATGTAAATTGTTCAGGGGAAATATAGACTGAATGAGGGTCGAGTTTAGAGAGCATTCCATTTATTGCTGCTTCAACAAGTTTAGGAGTATCAATTTCCTCAACATAATATTTTTCAGTATAAACCAATACGTCATTTAGTTTGCGTATTCCTTCTCTGAGACTATCACCTGAAAATATTTTTTCAATTTGTATTCCAAGTACAATCCCTATTGTAAGTATAATTACAAGATAGGGAAATCTTATAGATTTCATTAGAATTTCTCCGGTTGTTTTAATCTTAATTATAGCAATAGATTACATGATGATTGCAAAATATAAAAAATAATATTCAATGTAGAATGACTAATAATTACCTGATTAATAATCATAAAACAGCAATAAAATAAGGAAGCGTTAGATATTTAAACTTCAGGTTTCATTTGCGGAAAAAAGATTACATCACGTATCGAAGTTTGGTTTGTAAGCAGCATAGTCAGTCTGTCAATTCCAACGCCTAGTCCTGCCGTAGGCGGTAAACCATATTCTAATGCACGAATAAAATCTTCATCAATCTGATGCGCTTCCTCATCACCTGCTTCTTTCATTTTTAACTGATCATTAAATCTTTGTCTCTGATCAATTGGATCATTAAGTTCAGAAAATGCATTACAGATTTCTTTGCCAGCAACATATCCTTCAAATCTTTCCACAACTCCTTCTTTACTCCGGTGTTTTTTTGCAAGAGGAGATAATTCAAGCGGATAATCAATTACAAATGTCGGCTGAACCAATTCTGGTTCTATTACTGCACTGAATAATTCATCAATTAATTTTCCTCTACTCTGAATGCCAGATATTTCAATCCCATACTTTTTAGCAGATTGTTTCAGTTCATCTATGGATGCACTTATTACATTAATTCCGGTTTTTTCTTCAATAGCATCTATCATTGGAACTCTTTTCCAAGGACGTTTGAAACTCAGCTCTTTATCTTCATAGCTAAAGGTGAGTGTATTGAAAACTTCCAAACATATAAATTCAAACATCTCTTCAACAAATAGCATCATCCAGTTATAATCTTTATAAGGTACATAAAGTTCGAGCATGGTAAATTCGGGATTGTGTGATTTATCCATTCCCTCGTTCCGGAAATCTTTGCCAATTTCATATACACCATCAAATCCGCCTACGATTAATCTTTTCAGATATAGTTCATCGGCAATTCTTAAGTAAAGATCTATATCGAGTGTGTTATGATGTGTGACAAATGGTCTTGCTGCGGCACCTCCGTACAGAGGTTGTAGAATGGGTGTCTCCACTTCAAGATATCCTTTAGAGTCAAGATATTTTCTTATAGCTGAGACAATTCTGCTTCTTTTTACAAATACCCTTTTAATGTCAGGATTAACTATAAGATCGACATACCTTTGGCGGTATCTTAATTCTTTATCTGCAAACTGATCAAAAACTATTTTATTACCCTGCTCATCAACAACTTCCTTCGCTACAGGCAGTGGTTTAAGGGATTTAGAAAGCAATTTCATGCTTCTTGTATGAACCGATATTTCACCTGTTTTTGTTTTGAATACAAATCCTTCACCGCCAATTATATCACCGATATCAAGCAGCTTAAATGCATCATACACATCACCAATTTCGTCTTTCTTCAGGTAGATTTGTATTCTGCCTTTATTATCCATAATGTGAGCAAAAGAGGCTTTTCCCATTCTTCGGATAGCCATGATCCTT
>JAWOIK010000052.1:0-4558 GCA_046484705.1 Ignavibacteriaceae bacterium
CTGGTAAAAATTCAGGAACTGGAACATAAAAATGAAGCACTTGAAAAACTGATTGGAGAAAAAGATAAAGTGATTAATCATCAGAATAATCTGCTTGAAAGGTATGATAAATTATTAAATAGGAAATAAATACTATATGTAATATAAAAACGGGAGGAAGTATGGCAACGGTGAGAAGTAAAAGCGGGAAGTTATTTATAGATTACAGGGTGAACGGAAAAAGGAAAAGGGAATTTCTTAAGCTGAATGATACCAGGGAGAACAGGAAGAAAGCGGAGATAAGAAGGAAAGAAATCGAGTTAGACATTGCCAGCGGTTTACTGGGCGAGAGAGTAGGAAGAATGCAAAAAAGGGTGATGAAACTCAGCGTCGGTCTGAATGAATTTCTTGAAGCTAAAGGTGAATTAAGAGAGAAGACACGAGCTAATTACAGACAGGCAATGGAGAAACTTATTAAATTCACCGGAGATATACCGGTTAGCATGGTTACCCCGGAGCTAATAAAAGAAATCCGGGTAAAGATGAAAGCCGATAAGTACACTCCTAATATTACGCGAAAAAATGTTGATTCAGTAAACAGGGATAAAAAACCTGTCATTGTTAAGCAGATTAAAGAAAACACTATTATAAGTTATTTCCACAAACTCAGAATTATTTTTAATTACTTTGTGAAACAGAAATACTTAGAACAAAATCCAATTCCTTCACAAAAATTAAAACTGAACGATATAATAACTGTTCCGGACAAGGAATTGAAAGAAATACTGGAGAAATTAAAATTATCAAACCGTGAGCATTATAAAGTTATAATGTTCCTGATACTAACAGGATTAAGAGTGGGCGAATTAATCGGGCTGACGTTTGATAGGAATGTTGATTTCCGGGAAGGAGTATTAAGAGTTTGGAATTATAAAAAAGACCGTGAAGATCTGCTGCCTTTATATGATGAGCTCGAGATTTTCCTGAGGAGTGAATGGAAGCAATATAGCGGATTGCTTTTTAATTATAAATCTGCTCATTCATTAAAATTCTATGACAGGTTCAGAAAGAAAGAAGGATATGATAAGTATTCATTTCATACTTTGAGAAAAACATTTATCAGTAAACTAATAAACAGCGGAATGAGTGTATACGATGTTATGACTCTGGCTAGACACAGAAATGTAGAAACAACTTTAAGACACTACTCAAAAGCAGATTTAAATAGGATTGGAACAGAGATCAGTAGCAGGACAAATTTGGGCACCATTTTGGGCACCGAATTTCAGAAAGGGTTAAAATTAGTTAAAAACGCATAAAAAATGACCAGTCCTAACCTTTTGTAATCAGCCGGTCGGCGGTTCAAATCCGTTCACCAGCTCAAAGAAACCCTTAAAACTGATTGTTTTAGGGGTTTTTTGTTTAAGATTATTTGCTAATTGTAATTGGACTTTATCACCCAAACTTTTAAGTTGCAATTGCACTTATTCATTTACCCTCCATTTACTTACCATCAGACCAGGAGGGGGGATTGTATCAGGGTGAGCGTCATGATATGGTAGTTAACTTACAGTCAAGTAATAATATTTCTTAAATATTTATTGGAGGAAGCTATGAAAAAATTAATGGTAGTTTTATTTGCAATTGCGGCTATTGTTACAACACTTTTAATCGCTAACAATAACAATCAGGTCCCCAAAGGTTGGTTCCCTGCTGGAAGTAATCCATCAGAATATGAAATGAATATTGATCATTCAATATTTCAAAGTGGTCAATCATCTGCATACATAAAATCTAAATCCCCGAAGGAAAACGAATTCGGTACATTAATGCAGACAATTAGTGCTGAAAATTATTTAGGAAAAAGACTTCGGTTATCCGGTTATATAAAAAGTGAAGATATTAAAGGATGGAGTGGAATATGGATGAGAATTGATGGTGAAAATAATCAGCAGTTAGGTTTTGATAATATGCTTGGCAGAGAAATTAAAGGAACAACGGATTGGAAAAAATATAATGTTGTTTTAGATATTCCGTCAAATAGTAAAACAATAAATTTTGGCGTAATGTTAGGTGGTAATGGGAAAGTATGGTTTGATAATTTTAATCTGGAAGAAGTTGATAAAAGTGTTCAGGTGACTAATCTGATGAAAGAAAATAAATTGCCAAATAAGCCAATCAATTTAGACTTTGAGCAATAGGCAAGGTTAACATTCTTAATAAGTTATAAGTCGATTATACGATAATCATATTACGGTATAAGCTAAATTCTATCCAGACCTTCTTAATAATTGAATTTAACAACTTCAGCAAGATGAACAGTTAATATGCGTTTATTCATCCCTGAGTTTCAATGCTCTATCGGGATAATCAGTTTCAATACCATCAACACCGTATTTCAAAGATTCAATAATATCTTCCTCGCTATTTACTCCCCAGGAAATAATTTTATATCCGCGTGATTGTGCAGCTTTAACAAAGGATTCGGACAGAAAAAATCTGTGCGGCTGAAGATATTCTGCATCAATATTATAAATACTTCCGAATGTTATACCGCGGTCTATTATCATTCCAAGCCAGGGCAAACGGAAAGTGTATACATACAATAATGGTATATCCGGTGCAAGTTTTCTTAATCTTTCAAGCACATTCGGATCGAATGATTTAAAAATTGTCTGTGATTCGATTTTATTCTCCCTGATTATAGAAACAACATTTTCTTCAATATCAGGATAAGTTTCATTGCCTTCTTTAAATTCTATAATCAGTGTAACGGAATCCGTAAGAATGTCAATTACTTCCCGGAGTGATGGAATTTTTTCAGAACTGAATTTACTGTTGAACCAGCTTCCTGCATCAAATTTTTTCAATTCAGCAAGCGTATAATCCAGTACATTCCCTTTGCCGTTTGTTGTGCTGTTCACCGTAGCATTATGGAGTGCAACGGGAACTTTATCTTTTGTCTGTCTCAGGTCAAGTTCTATTGCATCTGCACCAAGTTCGATAGCCAATTTGAATGCCACAATTGTATTTTCCGGAGCATACGCCATGGCACCGCGGTGTGCTATTATCATAGGCTGTGCACTATTTTCTGCACTGATAATAATTAAAAGTAATATTAAAAAATTATTCATTATTGATTCACATAGGATCTTTATTTCAAACTTAAGTTAAGAAGGATGAAATTATTTTAAAAGTGAAATCATTTTTATTCAATTATGTACTATCGAATAAACCAGTTTGCTCGAATTGCATTGACATTTAGTTTTAGCCGTTTATTGATGTTAGCTGTTTCTTTTTCTAAATTTATATCAGTCAATTGATTGGAACCAATTCCTTAAACTATTTTTAATTTATAACATAATTCCAAATGGTAAGATTAGGAACATGCAGTTGGAAGTATGATTCGTGGAAAGGTATTATTTATCCGGCTGCAGGAAAATTTAATTACCTGGCTGAATATGCGAAACATTTTACAACGGTTGAAATTGATCAATGGTTTTGGTCGCTGCATGCTGCTGATAAAATAACATTGCCGCAGGAAAAGGATGTTAAGGATTACAACAACTCCGTTCCAGATGATTTTCTTTTTACAATAAAGGTTCCTAACAGTTTAACACTTACTCATTTTTATAAAAAAAAGAAAACAGACCCGCTTATTACTAATCCGCACTTTTTGAGTAAAGATTTATACTACTCATTTATTAAAACACTAAAACCAATAAAAACTAAAACCGGAGTTTTAATTTTCCAATTCGAATATCTGAATAAAGAAAAAATGAACTCCCAGATGCAGTTCATTGAAATGTTTGAATCATTTATTGAAAAGATTAAAGGTGAGTTTAGGATAGGAGTTGAAATAAGGAATCCGAATTATCTTAATCAGAAATTTTTTGAATTTATAAAGAAGAATAATCTTGTGATGGTTTTTCTGCATGGTTATTACATGCCGCCGGTGTGGGAAGTGTTTGATAAATGTAAAAATTTTATCAAAGGTACTGTTGTCCTCAGATTACACGGTCCTGATAGAAAAGGAATAGAAGTTAAAACAGGAAATGTATGGAACAATATAGTTGAACCTAAAGATGATGACATTGGAAAAATTATTGATATCATTAACTATTTAGAATCACAAAAAATTGATACATACGTAAATGTTAACAACCATTTTGAAGGAAGTGCGCCTCTTACAATAAATAAAATTAAGCGTAACCTGATTAAAGAATGAATTCATTAAAAATTATATTCTTTTAATGAATAAAATCTTACGGAATTTTCCATACTGACAGAAATTTTTATTATAATAAGAGTAAAGAAATTTTAATTACTAATCATCCAGGGGATATATGGAAACGTTAGGGAATTTTCCGTTTGGTGAAGAAGTTACCATTCTATCTCAGAGGGACAGATCAAGAAAAAAATACTTCGTAATTGGAAGTTATGCTTCAGCCGTTCATACAAGCTGGTATAATGCAGCCGGCAAGGTAGTTACAAAAACACTTCCTATAGCAAATGAACCTGAATTTTTATGGACAGGTAATTCATTTGAAGCTATGACCTTAATAAACAGGGTCAATAT
>JAWOIK010000086.1:0-2921 GCA_046484705.1 Ignavibacteriaceae bacterium
TTACCTACGGAATTTTTAGGGTTGAACGAAAGATATGTAACACCAGCCGTAATTGTTGAAAGAATGAGTTCGCTCAATGCATAACCGAAACTTAATCCAGCTCCAAATTGAATAGCATCTGTTGAAACCTCATTTGGTATTACACGTGGTCCATCATTACTAGAAACTGAGTTTCTTGGGTCATCAATATAATTTTAGTTCCATCTTCTTTTGCAAGAGTAATTAATGTATTCAGATTTCTTTCGAATGCTTTTAATCCGGAAAATTCAGTCATTTCTATTTCGATGGGTTTCTCCTGGTACCACAAACCATCAATGGTTTTGACAAAAAATTCTGCAAAACTGCCATATTTAATAAGCCTCGTAAGTGGACCGAGAAAATTTCCATAATCATCTCGGAATTCACCGGCGCTTAGCCATGAAAAATCTGCGTTATGAAGCAGATCATTAATGTTTTCCATTACAATCACAGCATCAGGTTTATATTGTTTGAGATTCAATGCATAATTAATTAGGATATGTTGAGTTGAATACCACTGTTTACCTAAATTAAATAATCTTATATCCTTGAATAACAATTCTTTATTCAGCTTCTCCTGGACTAAACCTGGCCAATCACGGCCAGTTTCGTCTTTAAATTCAGTAGTAGAACCGCCAAGACAAAAAACATAGTATATTGTCGTATCTACATTATTAACCTGAGCAGGCTTTATTTGTAAGAAAAAATGAAATTCATCAATATTCTCTGTCATAGATTTTCTATAAAAATAATCTGCGAATGGATAGACTATCAGAAGAAAAAATATAATGGATATAAATAATAGGATGACGGAGCTAAACTGTATTTTCTTTAAGTAAACTAACCCATATAAAAAGATTAAAGCAATGACGAAAATTGGGAAAACAAATTTTATGCCTTTTAATAAATAACTCGTTCCATCGTGTAAATAGTAAATTGTATAATCAATATGATAGAATCCTTTATATATATACGGAGATGGCGATAAAGATCAAGATTACTAATACATTAAGTGGCGTGAAAAATTTTCTAACTTCTTGAATCATTTATACTCCAGTTACTATTTAATTTATAAAATACTGAGAAGGTTTAAAAACCTCTAACAACAAAACATTATAAAAATCAAATAATTAAAACTTAATATTTATATGATGAATAATTTCGTTTAAATAAAAATTCTTAATTAAGATTTTTATGATGGTTAATTAAATAAGTAAAAATGTAAAAAAAATATTTAAATGAAGAGCTTCTAGACATAAAATTTTGGTAAAGGTCATAATATTGATTGTAAAATAAAATAAATCGAAGTGTGACAATGGTAATCAGGGAGTTGAGCTTGTAATTAGATTATAACGAATCTTAATCCTCACGAATTATTATTATCCGTCTGTTTGCACTTCTGCCTTCTTGAGTATCATTATTTGCAATAGGATTTGAACTACCAAGTCCTAATACAGTAATTTGATCTGCTGAAAGCCCTTCGGATATCAGGTAATCATAAATTGCGTATGCTCTTTCTGATGTTATTTTTTTCTGCAAGGATGCTGTGCCCTGACTATCCGTATATCCTTCAATTCTCCATCTGCTTTCGGGTTGGTTTTTAATGTATGCTGCGATTTCGTCTAACAGAATCTTTGCCAATTCCTTCAAAGTGGCCGTATTAGATTCAAAAGAATCATCACCTCTCAAAATAAACTGATTAAACTCTTCCTCAGGTCTTGCTATACTGTCTGTTATAATATCCTTTGCTTCAGGAACTATCTCAATTCTGCGATTTTGCTTTCTGCCTTCCTCTGTATTGTTATCACCTAACGGGTAATTGCCTCCCATACCAAAGACTTGGAAGTTTTCTCTATTTAATCCTCCGAAGAAGCTAAAATATTCAAGTACTGCTTTTGCTCGTTCAAGGGATAAAGTCATTAAAGATTTAGTATCACCCACAGAATCCATATACCCCTCAATGCGCCATTTTTTATCCGTGAACTTTTGTAACTGCAAAATTACTTCATCTAAATTTTTCTTACCTTCAATTTTTATCATAGCCGAATTAGGAGGAAATATATTATCACCAGGTATTGTAAATTTTTGTTCACTGACAATTTCATCCCCTTCCGGACATCCAAATTCATCAACACTAACCCCATAGGGTGTTTCCGGACACATATCTTCTGAATCCACTATTCCATCTCCATCAGAATCGAGCGGACATCCTTTTTGATCTACAGTCGCACCTATTGGAGTTCCAGGACATTCATCTATATAATCCGGCACACCATCTTTATCTGTATCAAGCGGGCAGCCAAATTCATCAACTATGACACCCTTGGGAGTATTTGGACATTGATCTTTAATATCGAGGACACCATCATTATCTGAATCGGGACTTCCGCTTAAAGCATATGAAAGTCCAATCATTCCTGTTATATATGTATCGTTATTAGTTGATGCTGAAACGTCTTCCAGGTAATCTGTTGAAGTTGGGTAGTAACTTACCACTGCATTAATGCTAAGTTTTTCACTTACCTTGATTTTTAATTCTCCTTCGATAGTGAAGGAAAAGATACCTTTATCATAAAATTCTTGAGCATTGAAAGGCAGACTATTACCGACGGAATTTTTAGGGCTGAACGAAAGATATGTAGCACCAGCAGTAATTGTTGAAAGAATGAGTTCGCTCAATGCATAACCGAAACTTAATCCAGCTCCAAATTGAATAGCATCTGTTGAAACCTCATTTGGTATTACACGTGGTCCATCATTACTAGAAACTGAGTTTCTTGGGTCATCAAAATTAAGCATTAAACCACCGGCAAAGACTTTGAATCCTAATCTTGCGTTTTGAATAATGATTGGATAATATTCAAACGAGCCTCTAATGGCAGGTCCAATCGAACTGTTTGTAT
>JAWOIK010000126.1:0-14946 GCA_046484705.1 Ignavibacteriaceae bacterium
CGAACGCTATAACTCAGCGTATCATCGCCACCGATTGTGACCATTGCATTAATTCCAAGGTGATCAAGCACTTTCAAGATATGATCTGTGAAATCCATGGTTCCCTGTTCGTCAACAACTTTTCCAAGGTTAGAATCTTTTAAAAATTCTGGGATTTCATTTGCTCGAACGCGCTGAGGATTGGTTCGACAAAAACACCCGAACCTGTATTATTATAAATCTGCTGATTGCTGATTTTATTATCACTTCCATTGATAACCAATCCATAACCGGAATTACCAGAGATTATATTTTCTGTAGAAAGTGAAAACGCGGATGTGTTAATAGATATTCCCGCAAAAGTATTTTCTGAAACTAAATTATCTGTCAGTATACTATTACCGGCTCCATCAGATATGTTAACACCAACACCTGAGTTGGAAAAAGTATTATTGTTAATGTTATTGTCCGGTGAACTTATATCAATTCCTGCAACATGATTATTAAGAATGTTATTTCCGCCGGAATTAGCAAGTGTTAATCCAAATCCTGATGAACTACTTAATGACAGACCCTGTACCGTATTTCCGCTGCCGCTTAAAATCAGTCCGCCATAAACTCCCTGGGTTTTAACTAACGGCAAACCGTTGAAACCTTTTTGAGAAGTTCCATCAAGAAAAACCCGGTCATTTATTTCCGGTAATGGAGAACCTGGTTGAATAATCTGAATACCCGATCCCGGTAAATAAAAATAAATTATTTGTTCTCCTGAAATGGTGTTGGCTTCCTGAATCGCCGATCTCAAGGTTACACTGCCGTTCAAAGATACAGCACTTCCATCGCCAGGTAATGCATCCGGTTCATCTGAAGTAGAGTTTACAACAAAGAAGGGTAAATTTTTACTTGGGACAATCTGTGTAATGTCACTTATATTCAAATGATTTTTAAAAGCTGATAAATCATTTAATAAGTTTCCTGAACTTATTGAAGTAAATGACCATTGCCCCGCTGAATATTGTGATATGGAAGAGGGAAATGGTTCGGCAGGATTTCCGTTACCGCCCGAACTGTTTATATTATTATCACCCAGGGCAATATTAAATATTCTGATCTCGTCAATTAATCCTTTAAATGCTCCTTCATCAGATTTGCCGATAAATAATCCCTGACCTCCTGTATAACCAGGAGTTAAGGAGTATGGAATGCTTTGTTGTAAACTTCCGCCGCTATAGATTTTTAAGGTACTTCCGTCGTATACACCGGTAAGACTGACCCATGAGAATGCCGGAAACTCCTGCGTACTTATTTCCGGACTTCCTCCTACGGAGAAATATCCCTTGTTATCTTTAACATAAAGTGTAAATGTTGTTCCTCCCTGAACTGTACGATACACAACCGGCATTTTTGTTCCGGTGTTATCGCCAAGCAGATAAATCCACGCCTGGACTGTAATTTTATTGTTCGCTGAACTGCTGTTAAAGAATTTAAAGCCATTCTGATCAGCATCACTGTTTGCAGGTGAATTATCATACACATAAAGCTGGCTGGTTGAACCATTAAAAACGAATGCATTATTATTTCCGCCCTGTGCAAGTATGTTGTCTGAACCTGAATAAAGCAGAAGTGAAATTGCAATAAAGAAATAAGTATTTATTAAAACTTTCATATTGTCCTCAGATTAAATTGAATTTTAAAAACTTTTGATACTGATAATCTTTTTATATTCATCAGTACTGCTCAACATAGTTTTTAATTTCCCTTTTGATTGTTGATACTTTTTTATTGAACGATGTTACACTCTCGCCTGTTATTTTATCCCGATAAAGAGTTAATTTTCCATCCTCACCGCTCAGAACTTTATAACTCATGGTCTTCCTGTCTTCCTTAACAAAAAGCAAGACTTCTTCATCGTTACTAAACCTTGGCATATGAGAATAAAGTTCACCAACCTCACCAACTTCACCGCCCGGATGAGTAATTGTAATTTTGTTCTGCCCGTTTGAACCTTTCAGATATTCTTCAACATCAATAGTAACCTTTGTATAAATCCTTGTATTATCGGAATTCCATTCAGATTTTTGCTCTGAAACTTTTCCGGTTAAAATTATATCTGCATTGGTTGACAGACTTTTTACGTCGGAATGGATAATTTGTGAAAATACCGGGAGATTGATCCCGAAAAGGATGGCAAGAAAATATAAATAGATACGCATAATACGTTCTCCTTTTAAGCGATGATTAGTATAAAAAATGACACGTTCAATATTCTCACAGTGAGAATGCCCTGAAATAATTGAACTCTGATTAAAACAGTTAACAACTTTAATATTTCATATTCGCAAGTTTAATCACTATAAATCTGAAGTAACCGATTAATCAGTGTGCAAACTTATCAACAATACATAGGCTGGTGTTATAATAATTCTTGCATTCTGTGGTAAAATCCTTGCATTAGCTAATTAATAGGGAATTTATTCTGTAATCAGGGTTATAAACGCAATTTATGGAGATAAGGTTAGCCGGTTAGGTAAAATCTGTATTAAGGAATTCATTTTCTTGCGAATAGCAACTAATGATTCGATCAATCAAATATTTTAAATCTGCTCATATCTTAATAAGGAATTCATACTCCATTTAAATAGATAAACCATCCGTAACTAAATGATCATTTAAGACTTTAACCTCACTACTTCATTAACATGATTAAAAACAGATTTCAGGAGAAAGCTTGTAAGATGGGGTAACTTTCAGGGTTCAATAATAATCTATCCAAAACAGATAATAACAAAATAATTTTCTTTACTTACCTATTTATTGGACAGCATTGTTAACAACAGAATATTTTATTATTCATTGTTTCATTAACAAAAATAAAATTTATCTTTGCAGAGGTTTTTTTATATTCGAATGAGTATTCAATTTTATATTAACAGTTCCTCTTATACTAATTTAATAATCCGAAAAATTTTTTAATTGAAATTATTTTATTACAAGCATATCATAATAATTTTTATCTTCCTGTTGATAACCGATACCACTGCACAAAATAATATCTTCAATATTACACCGTCATTGGAAAAGGCGGGCTTCGGGAAAAGCGCTGAAATTCTTGAAGATAAACAAGGAGATTTAACAATTAGCGACGTCACCTCCGATGAATTAAAGAATAGTTTTATTTCATCGGACAGTGATGAACCTAATTTCGGATTCACTTCATCTGTGTACTGGATAAGATTCACTCTGGCTAATCCGACAAATCAAAATATCATTTCATACCTGGAACTATCCTATCCTCTTATAGATAAAATAGAATTTTATACTCCGGATGGATTCGGAAATCACTTAGTAATTAAAACCGGAGATCATCTGCCATTCAACACCCGGGAAATAAAGCACAGAAATTTTATTTTTAGAATTACCCTGGATTCAGAAATTCAGCACACATATTACCTGCGCGTTGAAACAAGCAGTTCAATGAACCTTCCGTTAACTATCTGGTCCGAAAAAGCGTTACTTAATAAAATTGAAATAGAACAACTTCTGCTTGGTATATTTTTCGGCGCTGTAATTATAATGATCATTTATAATATATTTTTATTTATTGGTTTCAGGGACAGAAGTTTCGTTTATCTGTTTCTTTTTATAGCTTCATGGGGATTTGCGCAATTAACAATAAACGGTCTTGCATTTCAGTATCTCTGGTCCGGTTGGACATGGTGGTCGGATACTAATCTACCCTTTTTTATATTTGCTGCACTTACAGGCGCGGTTCAGTTTTGCCGTTCATTGTTAAACACAAAAAAAAATATTCCTCTGCTGGATAAAATTCTTAAGTATGAAGTATACGTATTCCTGGCAGGAATGTTATTCTCATTGTTGCTTGATTATGCAATAAGCATAAAACTTGCTTCCGGTTTTGCTATAGCTGCTATTTTTTCTGTCGGTATTACCGGACTCTATGGAGCACGACGCGGAAACCGTAGTGCAGTTATTTTTATTTCGGCATGGGGAATGTTTCTCATAGGGGCTGTTTTATTTGCTGTAAAATCTTTTGGTATAATTCCAAGCAATTTTTTAACTAACTGGAGTGTTCAGATAGGTTTTTTTGCAATGATGGTTCTTCTTTCAATTGCTGTTCAGGACAGAATTGAAAGGGAGAAAAAGGAAAAACATAAAGTACAGGAAGACCTGATCGAAGCATTAAAGGTTTCTGAAACAATGCTGGAACAAAAGGCTGAAGAACGAACCCAGGAAATTAACAGGATAAATATAATGCTGATGGACAGGGCGATCGAACTATCAAGTATTAATCAATTAACGGATAAAGTTAATTCTTCTCTTAACCTGTCCGAAATTCTGAATTTTGCATGTGAGGAGCTTGTTAAAATATTCTCTGTTAGTTATGCGTCTGTTGCATTACTGGATGCAGAGGGAACAAAACTGAAATTAGCAGCGTTGTATTCTGAAGATGAAGATGTTAAGATTGAAACGAAGTATGACATCAATATATCAGACATCCCATATCTCAAAACAGTATTCGAAACAAAACAACCATTGGCGCTTAATATTGAACCGGATGATACGCAGATAAAACATCTTTATCCGTTTCTGCAGCAGATTGATATTCATAGTTTATTAATTGTCCCTATAATTTCAGTTAAGAGAGTAACTGGTATCATCAGTTTACATGTTTCAGCAAAGGATTTTGTGTTCAGTAAATATGAAATTGATCTTGCCAGAACAATTGCAATACAGGTTGCAGGCTCTGTTGAGAATGCAAAACAATTTTCAGAAACCGAACACGCACTTGATATAGCAGAGCGTGATCTTGAAATTGGCAGGCAAATTCAGTCTGGCTTCTTTCCCGAATCAATTCAACAAATTCCGGGCTGGGAAATATCCGCACATTTTAAAGCTGCAAGACAGGTTGCCGGAGATTTTTATGATGTGTTTCAGTTAGATAATTCAAAACTAATTGCAATTGTTATAGCAGATGTATGCGATAAAGGTGTTGGTGCTGCATTATTTATGGTGTTATTCAGAAGTTTATTACGTGCATACAGTCAGAGCAGGATCACATTAGCCAATGTTAAAGCCGGGCTGAAAGATGTTATAGTTAGTACGAATAATTATATAGCACAGACTCATTCGAATTCAAACATGTTTGCTTCAATCTTTTTTGGTGTTTTAAACCCGGAATCAGCAGACATATATTTTGTAAATGCGGGACACGATGCACCGTTAATTATAGACAGGTACGGAAATATTATCAAAAGATTAGAACCAACAGGTCCGGTTGCAGGTATGTTCCCCGATTTGAACTTTAATATTGAAATGCTTCAATTGAATAAGGGAGATATGCTATTTGCTTTTACAGACGGAACTACCGATGCATCGAATAATAAAAAAGAGTTTTTTACAGAGGAGAAATTACTAAAACTGGTTGGCTCACCCGGATCATCGGGATTTAGTCTTCTGTTCAATTTAAATTCAGCTTTAAAAAAACATATAGGCTTAACTGATCAGTATGATGATATCACCCAGATCATTGTAAGAAGAAAATTATCAACCGATGATAATATTCATTCTATAAGTCGTATTGCTTTGCATGAAAATCTTGAGGAGCTTAGAAATTTTATAGAATCCGCTTCCATTAATCTTAATTTAAACCAGGATATATCATTCGCACTAAAATTATCTGCTGAAGAAATCTGTACAAACATAATCGTTTACGGTTATGAGGGTATGCCGGCGGGAATGATTACTGTTTCGCTGGAATGTAATGAAGAGAAAGTGATATTAAAAGTATCCGATTGCGGTAAACATTTCCCTCCCGGAAACGCAGAAATGCCTGACTTGAATGCAAACGCAGAGGATAGAAAAACAGGCGGATTGGGTCTGTATTTTATAAAACAATTAATGGACAAAGTTGTCTATACTATCGGTGATGATAATAGCAACCTGCTGATTTTAGAAAAATCATTAAGTAAGTAATAATATTAAGGAGATAAACATGGATATTCAGGATAAACAATTAAACGACCTGGTAATTATAAGTATTACCGGTAACATTGATGCACTTACTTCATCGCAACTAACAATGCATATCAAAGAACATATCACAAAAGGCAATGTAAAACTTATTGCTGATGTTAAGGGTGTTGATTATACAAGCAGTGCGGGACTTCGTGTTTTGCTTGGTGCTGTAAAAGAAACACGTGCGCTCAACGGCGATATGCGCCTGGCAAACATTCAGCCTAATGTACAGAAAGTACTCGCATTAAGCGGATTTACTAACATCCTTAAAATTTATCCTGATGTTGATTCAGCCGTTAACAGTTTTACCGAATAATTTTATATAATAATCAGAATTAATTACAGAGGGTTTTATGAATTTAAACAGCAGCGGAAAAAAAGGCATAACTTTAGTTATTGGATCAGGTGCTATAAAATGTGCAGCTTCAATCGGTCTATGGCAGGTGCTGATTGAAGAGAATATTCCGATTGATATGGTTGTCGGCTGCAGCGGCGGAAGCATTTACGGGGCAGGTATTGCAATGGGTATGACTATTGATGAAGTGAAACAGGCATCTGAAAATACCTGGACGACTGAACTGATGCAGGATTATACAACTAACTTAAAAGCTTCAAAAGACGGAACTCTTAAGTTTAATGAACGAAGCGGAATGGTCAATGATTCGGTTTTAAACGAACGGTTAAAAAATATTTTTCGGGACCGTACTTTTAATGATCTTGAAAAACCATTATTAGTTGTTGCAACTGATATGATGAATGGTGAAAAAGTGATAATCTCCGAAGGAAATTTATTCGATGCCATCCGTGCCAGTATTGCTTTGCCGATGATATTCCCGCCGTGGGAAATTAACGGTCAATTATTAGTTGATGGCGCTGCCTCTGATCCCCTTCCTATTGATATTGCTATTCAAAATGGTGCGGGGGTTATAATTGCAATGGGCTTTACGATCGATTACAGAAAGAAATTCCGTTCACTTACCGCCGTCCAGGAGCAGATGACAAGCATATATATGAACAACATTCTGAAATCTACTTTTGCATTTAATAATCTGGCACATCACTCGGAAATATTTCCTGTTATACCGGAGTTTGAGGAGCCACTGTCAATGTTTGATATACACAAAATTCCATACATTGTGGAAAAAGGAGCAGAATCAGCGCGCGAAAATATTCCCCATATTAAACGTCTGCTTGATTCGTTTTAAATTATACTGGTATGCGGGATCAGCCTGCTGCTGTCTCCGCAGAGTTGTCTTAATCAATATTGTCATTTATGCTGTTTTATGATGATAAAGGTAATTTGATTATTGATCAATCAGGAATGGAATGGAAGTGCGAGTTTAACGGGACGGATTACGGAACGATTGTAAAAGTTGAATTACTATTTGCAACAGAAGCAGACCTCGAATAAATTGTGGAGATGGGATTTGAAGAAGGATTTACTTCCGCTATTAGTAACCTTGACGAATTATTTGTGTTAACTGCATAACAATCATAACAAAAAAGAATTCAATGGAGCCATATCAATACTTATATTTGATCCTTGCAATAACAGTATGGCTCATTGGATACCGTTACTTCGGCGGTAGATTTATTAGACCGAAATGGAAAAAAGCAGGTAAACTCATAGGTTATCTCGCTATATCTTTCCTTCTTTTATTATGGCTGGGACATTATGCACTTATTTTTATTATTGGTCACCAGTTACTAGGTGGTTTAGGACATTTTATTATCTGTAAAAAGAATGACATAGACTGGGTAACCTGCCAGCCTGAAGAAAAATACATTGCATTAACTGAAAAATGGGCAAAGGGTAATTTTTCAAAGTTAAATGATTGAGTAAACATGGTGTATCGGCTGTTTATCGGAAGGGGAAATAACCTCAATGGTAATACATAATCATTTTTCGGCTGCCGGTATTCAGATTCCATTTAACGGGATATTGTTTCATTTTTTAATATCTCAAAGTATTCATCGGTATTGGTTAATGGCGGACTGAGAATTCCCTTTGTTACCAGCGAATCTCTCATGATCTGGGCATTATCTCCACAATCTACCCACAGATAATTTAAATGGTTATCAAACCCATAATTAAATGAAATGGGTTTTTCTATCCCTTCGTTTGTAATAACAACAAATTCCTTAGAGGTAGGTGTATAATAAAGTCCGTTAACCTGAACAACATTGGTACGATGAAAATATTTGCCATAATCACTGTGGGGCAGGAGTATAAACCTGTTCAATTCAGCAAGTGGAATGTTTTGAAAGACATACCTGTCGGGAGCTGGAGTCTGTCCTTTCATCTTATCAATATCAACCGAAAACAACAACGCTCTTTCAAAACCATTATGATTACCCGTTACTATCATTTCTTTTCTGCCGTCCTCATTAAAATCGCCTAACATAACGTTTGTTATAGCGCCTGCATTCCATAGTGTTGATGTACTGTCGAAACGTTTTCCTGTTTTCAGATCAATCTTAAATATTGCATTGGCAAAATGCGGTATGTTCCTAGCTTTCAGAAAAAGTACACTAACTCCGTTTATTGTTGCAGTATCAACAATTCCAATTTGATAGTTGTCTGTCCATTTTCTAAAAGTTGAAATTGTATCGCGAAAATGATATTCCCAGATCATATTTTTATCTTTATCAAAGCAGACAACTCTGCCCTGGTCAAATTTTTTAACTGATAATTCCTCTTCCGATATGAGAACCTCATTTATGCCGTCATTATTTATATCCACTACCTTACGACTGGATGCACTTCTATCTTCAGTACCGGTATTTGCATTAAAATTCATCATCACGGTCCAAAGTTCTTTTCCGTTTTTATTTTGAACGCTCAGGAGTTTTCCATTCTGTTCGAACATTGCCGGGTTATCATCGAAATCGATAGCAAACATAAAAAGCAGAAAGGCAGTAAGCAGAGTTGCAAAAAGAATACTTTCCCATTTACTCAGAATATATCGGCTTAATCTTTCCAACCGGTTGAATTTTTTAATTTCAATTACATTTCTTCTGCTCAACAGGTCTTCAAAATCTGTTAAACCTATAATTCTCAGAAATCTGTCCGGAAATTTTTCATTAAGTAAGTTTAGTTTCTCAGTGGCAAATATTTCATCAGCCTTTGGTATGCAGAAAAATTTAGCATCGGAATAAAAAACCGTATCAACTTTGGTTTCTATATTGGTTTTACCAATTGCAATGATGTTGTTATTCCTGTCAATGCCGCCGCTCATTGCAGCTATCCCGTTCGTTTTAATTATAACAGAAGCATTGTAATGTTTTAAAATTGCTTCAATGAATGCAAGTGTTAATGCAATTCCGAGAGAATCGCCGACATATAAGCCAAGCCGGTTTTCAAACTTTAACTCAACCGTATGTGATGGTTTAATTTTCTTTAAATATTTCCTACAGTAGTTTAGAGCGTTATTCCAGCAGAGGTGCAATTGATCCTGAAGCTGAAAATCATTCTCCGATTCTATTGGTTCAATAATAAACTTATCTTCACCTTCAGTAATGTTTACTGCAACTGTTTCTAAAAATCCTACCGGATTTCCAGCTGAATATCTTTCAATTACAGGGAAGTATATTAAATTTTTGTGATCATACGAACCTGTACCATTTATCCAGGAAGTCATAAGATCAAATTTATTTCTTACAATGGTCAAGGCTTCGTTCAGTTCTGTGCGGAATGGATTTGCAAATTCAAATTCATTAACCTGATTAATCTGGTTAAGTAATATTTTTAATATTTCGGGATTGAGCCCCCTTATTTTTATTGATTTAATTAATGAAATATAAACCGGAATTAGTTCCGTGAGATAAGCTTCAGCTAAACCGGAATTTTGTTTCGTAAGGATGTAGTCGACAAATTCAATGATATTAAGTTGTTTAACACGGTTTGAAGAGGTTTCGCTTAACGATTCCTGGAGTTTAGAATATTTGAGTTCTAACACAATAATATCCATAACACCATTAAAAATGACACAGTGGGTGAATAAGTATTAATCCTGCCATTTCATCAACCTTCCAATTTGCCAATCAGATTGGAAAGTGCCTGAAATGCAGAGCACCGTCCTTTATAACTCATATTAAGGCATACCAATATACTCAAAAATAATGAACAGGTTTATTCAGGATCGTATAAATTAGCTTTTAAATTTTTGTTGGTATGTGGGATTGTAATTCCCCTAAGTAGTGAAGTATTGCTATGCAGATCTATATATCAATTAAACCAAATTCTATTTTCAATTTAATATCACATAAAATCATTTAAAGCTTCATCAACCGAATTGTATAAATTAAATGCCTTATATAATCCAGTAACAGTAAAAACCTGGAATGCCTCAGCTTCAGAGATAACAACTTTAAGTTCGCCTCCCTTTTCACTTATTCTTTTTAAAAGTATAACCATAGCACCGATCATTGATGAATCAACAAAAGTGCATGAACTGAAATCGACAATAATTTTATTATGACCGGATAGAGAGTCAGACAGTAATCTGTCCCGGAATTCGACTGCTTCCCTTACAGTTGCACGACTTATATTAACTTTCTCAATAACAACATCCCCGATTAACTTACGTTCGAAATCATTTAAACTCATATAATATTCCTGAATGAAGTTGATGATTAAATTCCAAACCCGTACAATTATCGTCAATTATAAAAGTAAACAGGTCAAAAGAGACTTCCAATTCTATAAAAGTGAATCACCATCCCCCGCCTCCCCCACCACCTCCGCCTCCTCCGGATGATCCACCTCCACCGCCTCCGGATGACGAACCCGGTGCTGTAGATGATGATGATATTGAACTGCTGAAGCTTCCGGATAATGAAGAAGCAAAACCGGAAGCCCCGAAGCTGCTCCACGCGGCACCTGAGTACCAGCCGGGATTGTAAGAGCTTGTTTCTTTATTAATCCCGGAAAGAACATCAGAGAACTTTTCCGCCCACTTATTTTCAACATTCAAAGCAAGTGCGTAAGGCAAAAATGCTTCAAACAGTTCGGGTGTTTTGTGAGGTTCCTTAATTGAGTTCATCCGGTCTTTCTCAGCAACACCCAAATACATTTTAAAGCCGTCAATCTTATCCATAATTTCTCTGCCGAGAAGAGTGGGTGCTTTTAACAGGTTATAAAAAACTATATTCACCAAAGCAATTACAGCAATAATCAGTATCATCAGAGGTGAAGTTATATCTGCAAGAAAATATAAACCGACTATCTGCCCGATTAAAAACGGAATGGAAAAAAGTGTTATGAAAATCGCACCGCCTATGGCTGTAATTTTACCTCTTCCTTTACTAAGTACTACTCTCCATGCTTTAATAACAGAGAATAGAAGCATTGTTACACCCATACTCCATAATGAAACCCAGACCAAAATAAATACCTGGTCTTCCGAACCGCCTATAATAGATAATATAAGAATGAAGACTGAGAGTGCAATTCCAATAAAGAAATACTTTCGGTTTGTATAGAAATAATTTTTTTCATAACTGTTCTTCAATGAACTTTTTAAAGCATTTATTGCTTTCCGCAATACTGAATGATTTTTCTGTGCGAGTTCCAGACTCTGGTGTCCCCCGCTATTCTTAAAACCTAATTTGTTGAATACAGACTGTTCATCCTTCGTTAACGATTTTTTTCCATCTCCCGATTTTACTAAGTAATACTTATTATCTTTTTCTTCAATTTTCAGATACCCCTTTACGGCAAGAGATACAATTGTACTTGTAAAAACTTTATCATCATATCCCATTTCTGATATGAATCTTACAGAGCCCGGTGACAGGTCCGCGGGGGGTTCATATAACGGAAATATAATTCCCTTTGCCGGGTCTTTACCTACACGTTTCCAGATAATAATGTAATAGATTATCAGTAAAATTATTCCAATCAAACCTAAGGCAGTTTGAATATTATCCTGAATGAAATATTCAATTTTTTCGGATTGAGTCGGTTCGTGAACTAAACCTTTGGGCCATTGCAGAACAATGGTTAATCCTTCCCTTGGGTTCAATGCAGATGTTGACCTGAATTCCACCTGATCGGAACTTAAGATTTCATATTTATAGTCAATTCCTTTAAAGCCGCTATAGCCGGTATAACCGTGCAACTTTAAATCATCACCTGAAACTGATCCGGGCAGGTTGACTTTTGCAGTAACGTTTTCAATTATAAAATCCCAGCCGTTACCAGTAACATTCCAATACAGTTCATCAAAATTATCAAAGTAGCCTATCTGCCTGTTTGTTTCGTATTTGATTTTGTAAGTGTATTCGCCAGTTGTAAGATATTGATCACTTTTTCCAAAATACACACGTATGCCGTTTGAAAGATTTTCAGTATGGTAGCTTTCTTTACTGCCGTCCCTGAGAACCTCCATTACATTAAATTTTATGTTTATACTATTTCCGTACTCGTCCTTGTAATGCGTCGGGAAGTCACGATAAATACCTCTTTTTATTTTATCACCTGCGGCAAAAACTTTAATGGTTTCTACAACCATCATAGCAGCGTCTTTACTGATAGTTATATCACTGTTAAAAGAAATTATACGCTCAATTCTTTCATATTGGGCTGAGGTGATAGTAGTTAACAGAAATATTAGATAGATAAATATTTTCATAGTTTAACTTCCGGAACTGATTTTTCGGTAACAAGAGTAATTTCAAAGTAATTATCAGGTTTGAAATTAAAAATTCCTGCTATAATATTCGAAGGAAAGGATTCAGTCCTTATATTGTAGTTTCTTACGGCGCCGTTGTAATATCTTCTTGCATACTGAAGCTGGTCTTCAATTTCAACTAACTGGTTCTGTAAGTTGAGAAAATTTTCACTTGCTTTGAGATCCGGATAGTTTTCTACCACAACGAACAGATTTTTAAGCATGCCAGAAAGTTCGGATTCAGCCGGTGCTTTATCTTTTATGCTTTCAACTTTAACGGCTTCGCTTCTTTTTTTAGTTATTTCCTCAAGAAGATTTTTTTCGTGACTGCTATAGCCCTGCACGGAAGCAACAAGGTTAGGGATAAGATTATGCCTGCGTTTAAGCTGAACATCAATTCCACTCCATGCTTCACGTATTAAATTACTGTCACGAACAAACAGGTTAAAGATTATAATTATCCAGCTTAATATTACGGCAATAACAATTACAACTAAAGTTATCAACTTTTCATACCTTGAGATATTTATATTTTATTTTTTTTCGGATGCACTGAATTGCAAAGATTTTTTAATACTGCTGTTTGAATATATTAAATTAAATCCATCCGATTTACATTGTAATAAAAAAATTTTTGAATTAACCCATACCGCCTGATTTAACTCCTCGGGATAAAAATAATATCAAATTTTCCGGTGAGGACCTAAATTCTTATATACAGTACATAATAAGCTAAACTGAATTTACCAAGGGCCGTGGGGGAGCCCTCCCCGATGCCTTGTATCGGGGTTTATATTTTAAATTTACTTCAAACTACTGCTGATCAACCTATCCTGCCGTTAGTCATATTTAACCTGTTTATCTGAATTGATTAATTAAATTCACCTCATCATAAATAACATTTATCAGGAGGTGCTAATGAAAAACCAAAGCAACTTTTTTGTGGTTTTTATTTTTCTGTTTTTGTTCTTTACAATTTCTATTCCTGCACAACAAAATTTAACTCTGCCCGATGCAAGTCAGCATGGAATAGTTATGCAGCAAATCGGAATGACAGAGATTACAATTGATTATCATCGCCCCGGAGTTAGAGGAAGAGAGGTATGGGGTGCACTCGTTCCTTATGATCGGGTATGGAGAGCCGGAGCAAATGAGAATACTACAATTTCATTTTCAAATGATGTAATTATTGATGGAATTAAAGTTCCGGCTGGAAGTTACGGACTTCATATGATTCCTTCAGAAACAAACTGGACAATAATATTAAGTAAAGATTACAGAGCATGGGGAAGCTTCTTCTATAATGCTTCAAATGACCAGATGCGGTTTAAGGTAACCCCTCAGTCTGATGATTTTCAGGAATGGCTGATCTATACTTTTGATGAAGTAACACCAAATTCCGCAACTGTTTCACTGAAATGGGAAAAGCTAAGAATACCATTTAAAATTGAAATCGATCTGCACAACCAGATGCTTGAAGAAATGAAAACTCAGTTAACCGGAATTCCAGGGTTCTTTTGGCAAGGTTGGAACCAGGCAGCAAATTACTGCTACGTTAACAATGTAATGCTTGAACAAGGACTGGCATGGGCAGACCGTTCATTAGGGATTAATAAAAACGTAACAAATACTTATACAAAAGCGTTAATTCTTGATGCACTCGGACAAAAAGCTGAAGCGTTGAATGTGAAAAATGATGCATTCACAAATGCACAAGAGAGTGATGTGAATTCCCTCGGATACCAGTTGCTTAACGGTGGGAAGACAGACGAAGCGATTGAAGTCTTTAAGAAGAATACTGAACTTTTCCCCGAAAGCTGGAATGTTTGGGATAGTCTTGCAGAAGGTTATATGAATATAGGAGAGAAACAACTTTCAATTGAGAATTATAATAAAGCATTAAAAATGGCTCCTGAAAGTCAGCATGACAGAATTAAAGGAGTATTAGCACAATTGGGAGTTAAATAAAATTTAATTTTTCTGTAAAGCTGTCAGAACAATTGGTAGAAAAATAAGTAGCTAAATTGGAATGACAGCTTTCCAATTATCCATTTTTGCTTGAAAATAAAAAAGGCTGAAATCTTTTGATTATCAGCCTTATTAAGTGGGCCCAGATGGACTTGAACCACCGACCCTCTGATGATGAGAGGGTAAGCCACATATTATAGTAAGAAAATGAGTTTGTAAGTCATTATTTTACAATAACTTATAGACACACTTCATTTTTTAGAATTCACTGAAGTAGTTACTGAAGTAG
>JAWOIK010000149.1:0-2922 GCA_046484705.1 Ignavibacteriaceae bacterium
TTAAAGAATTGGAAGGAATAATCACTTACGGTGAAAACATTATATTTTCAACTCAATTGTTACCGTCACCAATTCTCAAACCCGGTGATTGGTGGTATTATCACTTCGAACATGGTCAGCATATATCATTCTATACAAATAAAAGTTTAGAATTACTTGCGAAGAAGTTCGATCTTCATTTTTTCTCTCTTAAAGGAATTCATTTTATGACAAGAAAAAAAAATAATACCCTTGTGCTACGATTAATACTATCCTCACCAATTAAAGAATTAAATTCATACTACCGCTTGAAACTAAAAAGTAAAACTGAATCTGATTCCAACTTAATCAACAAGAAGAACCTGAAGGACTAAAAGTATGAACCTATCGCAAAAAGTTAACCAGATACTTAATACATTTAATTGGTTTAAAAAGATTGATATGCACTTTGAGTATCAAACAATACTTGCAGCACAGTATCTGATTGAATTGAATAAGAATAAAAAGGTCATTAACTCTTTAAGAGATGTTGAGTTTAAAGTATTTTCTCAGTGGGGTGATGATGGTATTATACAGTGGCTCATTCATAATCTTGATATCAAGGAAAATACTTTCATTGAGTTCGGTGTTGAAAATTACTCAGAGTCTAATACAAGATTTTTATTGATGAATAATAATTGGTCCGGACTGGTTATGGATGGATCTTCAAAGAAAGTCAAACAGATTAAAAATTCATACTATTACTGGAAACATGATATTACGGCAATTGCTGCATTTATTGATTCTGATAATATCAACATGCTTATTTCTTCAGGATTTTCAGATGAAAAACTAGGCTTACTACACATTGATATTGATGGAAATGACTACTGGATTTGGAAAACGATTGATGTGGTTGACCCGGATATTGTAATAGTAGAATACAATTCTGTATTTGGTATCGAGCGTCCCATCACGATTCCATACCATAAGAATTTTGTAAGATCTGTCGCACACCCAAGTTGTCTTTACTATGGAACCTCTCTAAAAGCATTACACATACTTGCATCCGAAAAAGGTTACGCATTTATAGGATGTAACAGTGCAGGTAATAATGCATACTTTGTAAAGAAAGATTTGTTAAATGAAAATGTTAAAGAAGTGACGTTAGAGCAAGGCTTCGTTCTGTCTAAGTTCAGAGAAAGTAATATTGACAGTAAGCAGCTTACATATGCCGGTGGTGAAGATCGGGTTAAAATAATAAAAGGATTGCCTGTCTATAATGTTGAAACAAACAGCATTGAGCCGCTTTAATAAATCCAAAACATTCGAAGATCATCTCTTCATTAAAAAAAATTATAAATAAAAAGGACTGCATTTCCAATGTTTGAAAGCAGTCCTTCTGAATTCCTAATTCCTATTTCTTAATTCCTAATTGACTAAAACCCGTCTTCGCTAAGATTTCTTTCTTTTACTCTTCCATACTTCTTTACAATATCTCTTATCTCATCAGCTTTTCCGATAAGAACAAATTGCAGATGATCTTTTGGAAAATATTTTTTAATCAACTCATTTGCCCGCCCGGTGGTGAGTTCATTCACCTTCGATTCAAAGTTATTGATGTATGAATCATCAAGTCCGAATAAATACATTTGCGTAAGTAATCCAGCTAAAGAACCTGCGGTTTCGTAATCAGGAGGAAATTGTCCCTTCACATAATTTTTAGCTGATGATAAGGTTTCTTCATCAATGCCCTGCTCAAATAACCTGTTATAAGTTTTCAAAGCAAGATCAATTGCAGCTTCTGTGTTTTTTGTTTGTGTAAAGCTGTACATATTAAATGTTCCTGCATACTTGTATTTATTGAAGATGCTCCTTGCACCGTATGTCAGCCCTGCATTAACTCTCAGTTCATCATTCAGCCAGGAAGTAAATCTTCCGCCCAGGATAGTGTTAATAACATCAAGCTGAGTCTGATCTTCATTACTCATTGTAATTCCGTAACCCCCAATAAGAAAAGTAGTTTCGGATGCATTGTCTTTGTTTATCAGGTATACTGAAGCATTTTCAAACGGGGCATTCATCATCCTTACATCCATAATAATTTTGGTGTATTCATTCTTCCATCCTCCGAAATGTTTTTTGATGAGTTCCTTCATTTCAGAAGAATTGAAATCACCAACAACAGCTATTGCAGAACTTTCCGGTCTGTAATTGGTTCTGTAAAAGTCATTTACTTTGCTCAACGTAATATTCCCGATTCCGGATTTGGTTCCGTTAACAGGATTACCATAAGGGGCATCGCCAAAAATATGTTTGTTATAATAACTGCCTATAACAGAACGCGGACTTTCCTTTGCCTGATCCAGTTCGGCTATCCATCTTTGTTTTCGTTTTTCTATTTCAGTTTCAGGAAAAACGGGATTCACTATTATTTCTTTAATAACAGGTAAAAGGGTTTCTGTATTCTCTTTTATGAATTGTGTGAACAGTCCGGAATAATCCTGTCTGGAATATGTACTTATATTGCTTCCGTAAAAATTAAACAGGGAGTCTATCTGGGAACGCGAAAAGTTTGTTGTGCCGAATCTTAAAGCGTCTGCAGTAAACGAAGCTATTCCGGACTCAGCACCATCCTTTACTGCTCCACCGTCAAATACGGCAGATAAAGAAATAAGAGGAACATCTTTCTTTTCCATAAGGTATACTGTTAATCCGTTTTCCAGTTCTAACTTTTCATATGGAGGAAGACGGAATTGAGATAATGCTGTTTAACTTAAAATGAGTAGCAGTATGATTGAATGACCTGCCTGCCGGTAGGCAAGATTAAATGACTGAATGATTGATTTTCCACATTCAGACATTCTTTCATTCATCCATTCTTGTTTCGTTTTTGTTATTAATCTTTTCATTTTTCTTCCTCCGTATTCAGGATTCCCACTGTTCTGTTTTGTTTTGTAAAAT
>JAWOIK010000246.1:0-28894 GCA_046484705.1 Ignavibacteriaceae bacterium
AGCACACCAACAGGATTATTCACAACCGTTAAAAGTTGAATGGTTGTGTTTCAAGTGCCACCGGGAATTACATAAAAAAACAGGGAGCAAAGCGGAAACAAGTTTAAAAACTGTTTTAAACAATGATAATAAAAGTAAATAAAAAAATATGCTTATTGTTTTGCGAATAAAATCAATTGGAGCAAGGCAAGGGAGCAAGTATTAACAACAAAACAAAAGGAATAATTATATGTCACTATCTTATAAACAACTTGTCGATAACAATGTTGACAGTTTCAATTCATACACAGAGATTCAAAGAAGGAATATGGCCGGGAGTGTGTTAAAGCATATCTTAACTATTGAAGATCAAATTACAGGTGTTTATAAACGGGCTGATTCAAAGCGATACCCGTTAAGAAATATGTTTTCTGATAGCTCGAAACAAACTTCTTCAAATAAAAGAACTGAGGCCTTGCAATTTGTAGAGTCTCTAAGGGAGGGTATTGTAAAAAATAGTGTAGAGAGTGAAGAACGATTATTAAATGAGATTAAAGACGGTATGAATCGGGGTGATATAGATTATACAAGCAGTCTTATTGATGCAACCGATAACATAAACTTAAAGCAGGCTAACAGCAGATTCACTACTGATTATAAAAACCTTAAGAAAGATTATTATGTCCGAATAGGTGTTGAGGACATAAATAAAGAAATCCAGGAACTTAAAACACGCCGGGCAGAATTCGAGTTGATATTAGATTCTATCAATAACAACGATGAGCTTATAATGTTGCCAAGACAATATGATGATTTGTTCAACGGTGTTGATCTTGTTAAAAATGCGAAAGCTAAAGAAGTTTCTTTCAAGGTACTTCCATTCGTTAATAAGTCTATGTCTTTCTTATCCCAACGGGGTGCAACTCTAAAATGAACGAGCTGAAAGCAATTATAAGCAAATACAATGATGTTATAGATGCCGGAATAGATGACATGCAACGAGAGTCTTATATATCGATTGTTAATGAAATTAAGACTGATATAGAACTTCAAATAAAAGAGATTGAACAAAGTATTCAGTTATTACCTGAATTAAATAATAGTTTGTCATCTATCCGGTTTATAATTCAAAGAATAAGGAAAAATGATAAGATTACTTTGCCTTAAATATTGGCACTTAATTGCACTTTCAAGATAGAATAGATGCTGTTAAGTCCCTATTAAATAAGGTTGAAACGAGGGTTAAGTAAAAATGAGAGTATTTATAGAAAACATAAGCCAAGCCAGGCGGGAACTTGCGAAAGTTTACCGGGATTATAAGACAGACAAGATCAACTCTGATAACGCCCGGACTAAGGTTCATATTTTACGAGCTGTTATAGAATCTTGTTTTAAATATGAGATTGAAAAGAGACTTGAAGAAATTGAAAAGAAAGTTGGCATATGAGAGATTTAAAAAGCAGAATAGTAAATCTTGAAAATAAATTTGGTAGTAATGAATTTTTTGAGAGAATGGAAAAGATTTTTGCTACTGGTAGTTATGATAAGTTAACAGAAAAGGATGTTATAAAACTTAAGGAATTGATGCCGGACAAATTTAAAATTTTATCAGATGAGATTTTCAAATTAACTTATAAGAACATATGAACATTATTAACAGATTAAATCAGGTTGAAAAAAAAGCAGATGCCAAGCGAATGGTTGTTAATAATTACACTATGCAACCGGACGAAACAATGAAGGATGCAAGGCTTAAAGCTAAAGAGCTTGGTGATGCTATCATTTATATAACTGTTTACCCGGACGATGTTAATTATCATAAAATAAAATACATTGATTCTTTGGGTGATTCAAAGTTTAAAGAGTTACACGAAACCAAGTCACTCAATCAGATATTGAAAGAACACCGGGACACGATAACAGATGCGGACGAACTTAGAAAATGGGATTCTAAACCAGGTGAAATATGTTAAGAATTGTTAAGGTTAAAACCTTTGATAGAATTCAATAAAAAATCAAAACATTAACAGATTAATTCGGTTATCTGTTAAATCCAGGTGCGGAGGGTTTTTCCGTTATCCCTCCGCACTTATTATGCTTTATAGCTTCAAATTAAAAGTAGGTATGATATGAACGATATAGATACAAGACTTAAAAATATCCGGGCTATGCTGCAGCAACTTGCAGATGAGATATTAAAAGTATTGGAGTTGCTTAACTCTGAGAAATAAGGTTAATTGACAATCAAAATTATTTGAAGTATGTTTGTAAAAAAAAGCGAAGTATCTAATGAGTTTCTAAACGCAAAAGAGTTGTTTCGGTTTTAATAGGGATTAGATACCCCTGCTTTTTCCGTCATAACTCTTTTTGCTTTTAAAGAGTTCTAATTTTATTGATTTGTTACTAAACAGAGTCATTAAATTCTGTAAGTGGTTATCCAGTTACCCGGTATAACAGTTTTCGAGACTGCCGCATTCAACCACTCTGCCACCTTTCCTAAGTTTTATTTTTTCTGATCAAAGTTAATTATTTTTTAAATGCTGAGGAAACATCATAGTATAATTCTTTGGTAAACTCTAAGGGTATGAATATATTTGCAGTCAGTTTTTATAGTTCTGAACTTATAAATCAATCGTCCGGAGAGGTGCAAGAGTGGATGAATTGGCTACCCTGGAAAGGTAGTGTACTCGCAAGGGTACCGTGGGTTCGAATCCCACCCTCTCCGCAAGAGTGTTAACTTATTTCTGATAATCAATCCTATCGAATGTTGATTCAGAATCTGAAATAAATTCAGTTATTGTAAGATTCTGCCAGCCTTAGGAATTATGCCTTCTTGTATCCAATCTGATTCTCTTTCTTAACTGAACCAACCGAACGATACACTTTGCTATCAAATCCGGTTTATCAATTGGGCGATTAATATGTACATTTCACATTCAATTTGAGCCGCATTTCTCAGATCATAGTTGGTGTGAATTAGCCTATTGCAAATGATACTTTATTGTCATTTAGTTTTCATTTATCCAAATTGGAAATACATCAAAATTATGATTCAATAAACAATTCAGATTATTATATTTGCACTAATTATTAATGCAATTAGAAAATTATGGAAAAATACGTACTTATAATGGCCGGTGGTGTAGGCTCAAGATTCTGGCCAAGAAGTAGAAAAAATCTGCCTAAACAATTGTTGAATATTTTTGGACAGCAGACTATGATTCAGCAAACAGTTGACCGGATCAAGGATTTAGTCCAGCCTGAAAATATCCTTATCATTACAAATAAAGTACAAAAAGCATTGGTCGAAGAGCAGCTTCCTTTTATTCCAAAAGATAATATTGTGGCTGAACCTGTTGGAAGAAACACTGCTCCATGCATTGGATTAGCCGCTCAGATTATAAGTAAAAAAAGTAATGATGCTGTATTTGTTACTCTTCCTGCGGATCATCTTATTCAGGACAAAAAAAAATTTGTCGAAACTCTGAACCGTTCAATTGAGTTTGCTTACACTTCAAAAGGATTGATTACTTTTGGCATAACACCTACTCGTCCCGATACCGGTTATGGTTACATAAATTTTGAAAAAGCAGCTGTTGAAAACAATATTTATAAAGTAATAAAATTTGTTGAAAAGCCGGATGTTGATACAGCAAAAACTTATCTTCAATCAGGCAACTATTTCTGGAATTCCGGAATGTTTGTCTGGCGAACAGATGTTATACTTAATGAAATAGCTTCCTTTTTGCCGGATCTTTCAAAAGGATTATATGGATTAGAGAAATCAATTGGAACAAACGATTTTGAAAGTGCTTTAGAAGTTTTCTTCAATTCCATAAATGGAATTTCTGTGGATTATGGTATAATGGAAAAATCTGATAAAGTTTTTATGATAAAAGGTGATTTTGACTGGAGTGATGTGGGAAGTTGGGAAACGGTCTATGAGATGAGCAGCAAAGATGAAAATGGGAATGCGGTAATCGGGGATATTCACACAAAAAAAACCAAAAGTTCATACATCTATTCGCCGAATAAGTTTACCTCGGTGATTGGTTTGGAAAATATCGTTGTGATTGATACACCTGATGCATTGCTTGTTTGTAACAGGAAAAATGTTCAGGAAGTACGGGATGCAGTTGATCATCTTAAGAATATTAATAAAGATGAATTAATCTAACTTCATTATTTTAGGTAAATAAAAAACGAGTAGCAGAAACATAAAAAAGGTGAATACCGCACCGGTTAGGAAAGGAAACGGATAACCCAGAAACTCGAAGGCAAAACCTCCCCACAATGGACCGAGCACTCTTGCTAATGCTGAAAATGATTGATTTATACTCAATGTCACTCCCTGCTCGCTGTCAGTGGCTACTTCCGAAATTAAACTTAAAAGTGTTGGTTGAAAAGAACTTGTACCGAATACCATAACTATTAGTATTAAAGTAATCCCTAAAAATGTTTGTCCGAAAGGTAGAAAAGCCAGACTGATCATTGTCAGGAACGAACCAATAATAAGAATTTTCTTTCGGCTTAATATTTTATTTATATAACTGATCAACCCTCCCTGCACCAGAGCTGAGAAGAAACCCATTATTCCATACAAATAACCGTTCTGAAGATCAGAGAAACCGTAAACGTGAAGCCCGAGCAATGCGAATGTTCCATAAATGTTTGCAATCGAAAATGTAAGAATGAAAAATATTCCAATCAGAAATGCAAGTTCAGGTTTGGAAAGAATTACTTTCATACCTTTAATATCAATGAGCATTCTTTTTTTATCTTCTGTAACAGCGCGGTTAACATTAGATTCCGGAAGAAGGAAAATTGTAAGTAGAAATGCTATGAATGAAAATCCTGCAGCTCCAAATCCTGTAATCATATAACCATATTCTGATAAAACACCTCCGAGCAATGGACCAAACATAAACCCTAAACCGAATGCAGATCCGATTAGTCCCATACCTTTGGATCGGTTTTCCTTGGTTGTAACATCGGCGATATAAGCCTGTGCTACACCAATACTGCTTCCGCCAATACCAGCAACAATTCTTGATATAAGAAGCATGAGAAAAGAGTTCGTAAATGCAAAAATCACATAACCAAAAGCATTGATTAATAGTGTAAATATAATTACAGGTCTTCTTCCGTATTTATCAGAAAGTTTTCCAAAAAACGGATTAAATAAAAACTGTACGAATGAATAAATTGCAATAGCTATCCCTATTGCGGTTTCATCTACACCTAATTCCTTCTTTGCGAATGCCGGAAGAATGGGAATAAGAATTCCAAAGCCCAGAAGGTCGATAAATACAGTTAAAAAGATTAATGTTAGTGCAGTTTTATTTTTCACGAAATAGTATAATTTCTTTTAGAACGTGGCAAATATAATTAAGGTATACCTGAACATGTTTTTTAAAAACATAATCATTTCACATCCATAAGTTTTATATCATCACTGAATTGTGTAAGAACAGATCTGGTATCGTAAAATGCCTGTTTCATTAATTGCCGTTCACTTATTGATAGAAACTGATAAGTTGTATCAGAATATTTTTGAGATGGTAATATTATATACTCTTTTCCGGCATTTGTGTTTCCTCTGAATACCCATGTCGGAATATAGTTTACATCTGAAATAAATATTGAATCGGTTGTAAAATTTTTAGTCAGTTCAATATTTAATATCACACCTGCATCAGAATATCTCCAACGCTGATTTGAAATAAAATTACCAAGCGAGTAAGCAATAAAACCATTTTCAAGTTTTGATTCCGAAGTTTTATAATAATCAACAGGTTGAATCACATGTGGATGTGATCCAATAATAATGTCAGCACCAAAAATAATAGTATTATTAACAACATCTTTTTGATATTGATTAGGAAGTCGTTGATATTCTTCTCCGAAATGAAAATAAACTAAAACCAGCTCAGTATTCGTTCTGGCTTTTTTAATGTCACTTTCAATCAGACTATAATCTATAAGATTAACAATATAATCTTTTCCTTTTGGTTTAGGAATTCCGTTTGTACCGTAAGTATATGAAAGAATTGCAATTTTAATTCCGTTCAGATCAACTACTCTTATTGAATCTCTATCACTTTCCGAATTAAACGTACCGGTATATTGAAGATTATTCAGCTTGATTTGCTCTATCGTTCGCAGAACTCCTTTTTCACCTTTATCCAGTGAATGATTATTTGAAGTTATCAGCAAATCAAATCCCGCATCTTTAAGAGCTACAATAAAATCGTCAGGAGAATTGAAAAAAGGATAACCTGAGTAACTTGCAGATCTTCCGGCAGTAACAGTTTCAAGATTTCCAATTGTAAAATCAGCATAAGCCAGAACATTTTTAATTTCTCTGTAAACGGGTCTGAAATCAAATGAATCATTTTCAACCTTTGCGTAATTAAATTGGGTTGAGTGACACATTAAATCCCCAACAAATGAAACCGTGACTGTGACAGTTGAGTCCGGTACAATTACATTTAACTCATCCTGCGTTTCAACCTTATTACCAAATAAAATGATTGCTGAAGTTGAAATAACCAGTAGTATTATTCCAAAATGGATATATCTTTTTTTCATAAAATAAAATAAGGCTGAGTTATAATAAACTCAGCCTTAGTTATAGGTTAAATTTAACTCAGGAATTAACCTTGTTTTTCAGTTTTTCTCTGAGATTTTACCGCCTGAACATCATTTCTAACATCCTGGCAAAGTTTGCGTAATTCACTTAACCCTTTTCTTACGCGTGTGCCTGCTGCAGATTGTCCTTTTTCATAGAACTTTTGGAAATCTGTTTCAAGGCTCTGCACAAATCTAACTAGTTCATTGTATTTTTCCATGAGACCCTCCTGAATGGTGGTTATATATAGTTAATTAGAATTTTCCAGAATTATTTCAGCAATATCTTTAACAGAAACTTCTTCTGCTTTTTCAAAATGTTTTACTCCGTCGGTAATCATTGTCATGCAAAAAGGACAAGCTGAGGCTACAGTTGAAGCATTAGTTGCAAGTGCTTCGCGGGTTCGTTCTTCATTCACCCTGCCTCCTTCATCATCTTCAAGAAACATTCTGCCGCCGCCGGCACCGCAGCAGAAACCTTTACTTTTATTCCTTTCCATTTCTATAATTTCCACAGATGATATTTTTTTTAATGATTTCCTGGGCTGATCGTAAATTCCGTTATATCTACCCAGGTAACAGGAATCGTGATAAGTAATTTTATTAACTGCTTCCGAATCTTTAAGTTGAATTTTATCGTCTTCAATCAATTCGGAAAGTAATTCAGTGTGATGCTTCACTTCAAAATTTCCACCGAATTGTTTGTACTCATTCTTAAGTGAATGGTAACAATGAGGACATGCTGTAACTATTTTCTTAACTCCGTAATTATTAAGAGTTTCAACATTTTCCATCATGATCATCTGGGCAAGATATTCATTACCCAATCGCCTGGCAGTATCGCCATTACACTTTTCTTCTGTTCCAAGTATTCTGAAATTAACTCCTGCCTTCTGAAGTAATCTCGCAAATGCCACAGAAACCTTTTTATACCTATCATCAAACGAACCAGCACAGCCAACCCAGAAAAGGTATTCTGTATTTTTATCTTCAGCCATAGTTTTTATGTTTAATCCGTCAGCCCAGTCAGCACGGTCAGCCGAATTAAACGCCCACGGCGTGAAGTTTGTTTCAATACTTTTAAATACATTATTTAAGTTTGACGGAAATCTAGATTCTGAAAGTACAAGATTACGGCGCATATCAACAATGGAATCAACATGTTCTATCATTACAGGGCATTCCTGAACGCAGGCCATGCATGTTGTACATTGCCATAATTCCTTATCAGAAATAAAGTCATGAACCAGGGTTTTTTCAAATACTTCACCTTCGCCAATTCCTGATGTTAATAAAGGGGCTTTCTCTTTTGTTCTGGCTCTTATATCAACAATTATTTTTCGTGGTGAAAGTGTTTTACCTACATTATTAGCAGGACAAGCATCTGTACATCTTCCACATTCAGTACACGAATATCCATCTAATAATTGTTTCCAGGATAAATGCTCAATGTCTGAAGCACCAAACTGGTCAGCATTTTCATCCTCAAGATCAAGTTTTTTTAATGTATTTCGCTCGGGTTCAAGATTTGAGAAAAAAACATTAGGTATAGAACTTAGAACATGTAAGTGCTTTGAATAAGGCAGGTAGTTCAGAAATGCAAAAATTATAATTATATGCGACCACCAGAAAATTTCGTAAAATAGTTCTGCCGTTGATGATTCATTATAAATTATTCTGCTTAATGATGCACTGACAGGTTTGAATTCATTTTCGTGAACTGTAAAATTATTCATAGCTATGCCGGATGCACTTTGACCGAGCATTGTGATGCATACAAACATTATCATAACCAGGATCAGAGCGGCATCCATTTTACCAGCTTTGTCAACTTCTAAACGGGGAATTTTTATAACGAATCTACGATAGAGTGAATACAGGACAGAGCAAATAATCAGGATAGCAAATATTTCATGGATAGATGAAATTAAGAGATTTACTCCACCAAGAAATTTTAAATTGAATGGAGAATAAAAGCCCTGAATAATTGATTCCAGAACTGCTGCAATGAAAACTATGAATCCCCAGAAAATCATAAGGTGAAGTATTCCTGCAACCGGATCACGAAGTAATTTTGTCTGTGCAAATGCTATTGTCCAGACTCTTTTCAACCTTTCTAAGGTATTATTAAAGCGATCATCTTTTTTGTTTGCTACTTTCAGATATTTTATAAGGTTAAAACAACTGAATGCAAAAAATCCAATCGAAGCCAAAAAGACTAAGATGAAGATGATATTCTTTAATCCGAATGCAGGCATATATGGCAATTGATTTAGAATAATTATTTAATTGATTTATTGATTCCAAAATAAATTGAGGCAGCAGCAAAAACTTTAATCACTGCCCAAATTGAAAAAATCGTTGCACCGAGTTTGAATGCCTGAGAGAAATCTTTCACATAAAATGAAAATAAAAAGTAAGTGCCGGATAAAAGTATGATAGCATTACCCGCTAACATGGCAAGAACAACAGGAATATATTTCTTGTTCTTTTCGATAATATATCCTGTTACAAATGCTGCTAATGGAAATGCTAATAAATAACCGCCTGTAGGACCGAACAGTCTTGCAAAACCAATTAACCCATCAGGTGTTTGTGCAAATACAGGCAAACCGGTTACACCTGCCATCAAATAAATGATCTGGCTGTATGCACCATTTTTTGCTCCTAAAAAAGCACCCGCTAAAACAACCATCATTGTTTGAAGAGTGAATGGTACAGGTTTTACCGGAATTGCAATCTGTGCTGCAATAGCGGTAAGAATTGAAAATGAAAGAATCCAGAAAAGTTGTGAGGTTCTTAAAAATTCTGATACTTTTATAAGCTTACTGTTTTTAGCAGATTCTTTAATCATTATTATGTTCCCTTAGTAAATTGTTTTTAAAAAATTTATGCGTTTTGACTAACACAATTTCAAATTTATTATTTGTACCTTCAAACGGATGAGTGACGTTAAATGTATGTCCGGTTGATGGAATAATTTCCAGATTGCTATTTTTCTTATCCGACCATTCGTACATTTTTTTTGCTTCGATAACCGGCACTGTTAAATCCTGTTCACCATGAATAATTAAAAAAGGACGATTAAGTGATTTTACTGCTAATTCAATGTTCAAAGAATCGTCTTTGTTAGTTTCAATATCATTTAATAATGAAAGATTCATCTTCATCATTTGATTAGTCCTTGTATTTATCACTTCAATAAATCCCTTTTTCCTCCATTCTTGTTTTTGTCTATCGGTATACCTGTCCAGCTTTGCCACAGAAGCCCAGACCGCCACACTATTCACACTACTCACTTTTGCAGCAGTAAGTATTGATACTGCCCCGCCTCTGCTATGTCCTATTAAACCAATACCTGAATTTGATGGATTACCAAAAAATCCATTTCTATAGTGCTCAATTAATTCGCTGAGTTCGGATATTTCTAATGATATTGTGTTGTCGGCAAATTTGTTAAGTTCTGTAAATTCATTTATCGAACTGCCAATACCATTATGTGAAAAATTAAAAGAAAGAACAAAGAAACCCTTTTGAGCAAAGTATTCTGAAGTATATTTCCAGAATCCCCAGTCTTTAAATCCCTTAAAACCATGAATTAATATCAAACAAGGTGATAACGAGAGGTTTTCAAAACCATAAGAAGTAATATGAAGATTATTATTTCGACTGGTTTTTAGAATAAAATCTCTACTCATTACGGTGAAATATGCTTAATATAGTGCCCAATGTCAAGATTTTAGCCTGATTTCTCATTTTTTTAATTTGCTTCGGATAATATGGGTTTAATTCCGTTTCAACCAAAAAAAGCATAATTCTTACTGAAAACGAAGGTTTTCTGAATGATATTGCTAGTCAGAAAGAATGGACAGGCTTTCACAATAACTTTTTAGTTTATTTTGTCTCACCTTATGTTTATTTTTTAATTGCAATTAAACAAAGCATTTCTAAATGATGAACATCCGAAGATTTTTACTGGTAATACCATCAATTGATATTAAAGACGGAAAAACCGTTAGAGTTGTTAAAGGAATCCCCGAATTGCAATGCGAAGAATACGGCGATGATCCTGTAGAAATGGCTAAATTGTGGAGAGCCGAAAATGCAAAGATGATACATGTTGTTGATTTCGATGCTGCATTTGATCATTCACAGAAAAATCTGAAATTACTAAGTGAAATATGTAATTCAGTCGTCATTCCTATTGAGTATGCCGGCGGTATCAGAAATCTCGATGATGCAAAAGCCGTTATTGATGCCGGCGTGAGCCGCATTGCAATAACTACCTGTGCAATTGAAAACAGAGAAGAATTCCTAAAACTTTTTGAATATTACGGACCTTCGAAAATTGTTGTATGCCTCGATATTATTAATGAAGAACTGGTTATAAGAGGAAGAAAAATTAATACAGGTATCAATTATTTACAATTTGCAAATGATATTAGCAAAATTGGTGTTGAAAGGTTCATTGTTACAGATGTGAGCAGAAATGGGTTATTAAAAGGACCTAATATAAAGTATTCATTAAACGTAGCCGAAATATCACACTGTAAAGTTACACATTCAGGGGGAATAAGAAACAAAGATGAATTAATGGACTTACAGCATTTGATTCCTGAAGGAGTTGACTCCGTAATTGTAGGAAGGGCATTTTATGAGAACCGGTTCCCCTGTCAGAAATTATGGCGTGTTGCTGAATCTGGAATTTTTAATTGAAGGATGAATATGAAATCTGAAAACGAAAATAATAATGTTGTTCACAGTAGTTTCTGGAGCAATATTTTTAAATCACCTACTGAAAAAACAGATCTGGAAAAATCACTGCAATCCCTGCCTATTTTTAAATCACTTACTAAAAAAGATCTGAATCTTCTAATGAAAATAAGTCATATGAGAAGTTATGTTGCTGGTGAATATATTTTTTACCAGGGTGACCCCGGAATAGGATTGTATATTATAAGAGCCGGTGAAGTTCAGATTGAGAGGGAAACTGAAACCGGCCATAAGGTAAGTTTGGCTACATTTGGTAAAGGAGATTTTTTTGGTGAACTGGCTTTGGTTGACGGTGAAAAGAGATCGGCATCAGCAATTGCCAAATCAGAAACAAGACTATCTGTTTTATTTAAACCTGATTTAGATGAATTCATAGAGAGATATCCCAAAAAAGGAATAAAAATTCTTGATGGTGTAGCTGGTATTATTGCTGTACGATTAAGAAAATTAAATGAAGACTATTTTTACCTTTTAAATAAACAATTAACGGAAACGGAGGAAATTAATAATGGAACTTAAAATAAATAAAATATTAGTACCTATTGATTTCTCAGATTACAGTAAAGCAGCTTTAAGGTATGCGGTTAATTTTGCACAACTGTTTAATGCAGAAATAATCCTTATTTATGTGGTTGAGCCGGTAATATACCCGCCTGATTTCAGTATGGGGCAAATAGCTATTCCAACAGTTACAACTGAGTTTGATGAGCGGGCTAAAGAAGAACTTAAAAAGTTAGCGAACAATGAAATTCCAGTACATACAAATGTTCAAACAGTCCTGAAAACCGGTAAACCATTTGTTGAAATAATTGATACTGCCGCTGAAATGGATGTAGACATAATAATAATCGCCACTCATGGTCATTCCGGTGTTGAGCATATTTTATTTGGAAGTACTGCAGAAAAAGTTGTAAGAAAAGCACCATGTCCGGTTCTTACAATTCGTGAACCGGTTAAAGGATTCTTATTTAAAGAAGAAATGAAAAAAGGAAAAAGTTAGTTTTTTCTTGAAGTGATAAAATCAACAAGCGATCCTAAAGCTATTTTTGCAGGAGACTCAGGAAATATTTGCAGGGATTCTTTAGCTTTATTTGAGTAATCCTCTGCAACTTTTAATGCATAGCCTATTCCATCATTTTGCCTGACAAATTCAATTATACTTTTTACTTTATCTTTATCTTTACCATTCTTTAACAGTTTTTTAATTTCCACAGCTTTACTATTTGATACCTGGCGAAGCGAGTAAATTAACGGCAGAGTGATTTTTCTTTCTTTTATATCTCCACCCACAGGTTTTCCTATCAGGCTTGCGGATCCCTCATAATCAAGTATATCATCTCGGATTTGAAATGAAATACCTATAGCATGACCAAATTTTTTCATAGCATTATGATATTCAGGTTTATCGGAAGTACTCATTGCACCTATAACACAACAAGTTTCAAGCAACGAAGCAGTTTTGTCTGAAATAACTTTAAAGTATGTTTCCTCATCTATATCAAGTTTACGGGTTTTTTGTATCTGAAGCAGTTCACCTTCCGACATTCTTCTTACAGCATCAGTAATAACCCCAAGAAAATCAAAATCTTTCCCATTAACAGCAATCATCAATCCCTTTGATAAGAGATAATCACCCATCAGTACAGATATTTTATTCTTGAACAAAGCATTAATCGACCAAACACCTCTGCGCTTATCTGCATTATCAACAACGTCATCATGGATCAGAGTGGCTGTATGAAGTAATTCAACAAGCACAGCGCCACGGTAACTTCGTTCGTTAACGGACCCTGAAATTTTTGATGATAGCAGTACCAGCAATGGGCGTATTTTTTTACCCTTCTGCCTTAGCATATACCGTGTTACAAGATCAACTAAACCTACATCAGATTTCATTGATTTTTTAAACAATTCGTTGAATTGTTGAAGTTCGGTTTTTATAGGTCTGCTTATTTCAGACAGAGAATTTATAATCAACTTTTTCTTTGCGATAGTTTTGAAATTAAAATACTTATTTCGTACAAGAGAACCAACGGTACACCTAAAACCAGCTGAGATACAGGATCTCCACCCGGTGTAAGAAATGCTGCAAATATTAATATAAATACAATAGAGTGCTTCCTGTACTTCCTCATTAACCTAGGAGTTAATATGCCTATTTTTGAAAGGAAAAATGATAACATTGGCAACTCGAATACCAGTCCTGCAGCCAACATAACACTTATAATTATTGACATATATTCGTCAATCGCAAACTCGTTTTTAATTGATTCCGTTCCAAACTGTGCTGCAAATCCGAAAGTTAGAGGAAGCATAACCAAGTAGGCAAATAATATTCCTGCTATAAAACAAAATGAAGAAAATACTACAATGCTAACAATATACTTTCTTTCATTTTTTCTTAATGCCGGAGAAATAAACTTCCACAATTGAAAGAACAAATTTGGTATACTTAATACTATACCGCCGATAATTGCAACCTGAACATATAAAAATAATTGTCCGAACGGTCTTAGATTCTGAAGTTGAAGATCATTTTCCATTGCCGGTTTAAGAAGAATGTCTTCAATTAAAAAATCGATAAAGATCCAGGCAACAATAGTTCCGCCAATTATGCCAAGCGCTGAATATATGAGTCTCCATCTTAATTCCTCAAGATGATCAAGGAAACTCATTTCAACACCGGGTTCTTCTTCCTGATCATCATCCTCTTTTATAATCAGTTCTGACTCAGCCATTTCAATTCTTCATTATATTGTTTCAGGAAAATAATGGGAAACCAGATGCGATAACTTTGACCTCATTGTTCAGATCATCCAGAATTTTTTCGTCATTAAAATTGCTGATTGCACGGTTAATAATTTCGGCAATCTGTTCCATTTCTTTTTCCTTCATTCCGCGTGTCGTAAGTGCAGGTGTACCTATTCGAATACCACTCGTAACAAAAGGACTTCTTTTATCAAATGGAACCATATTTTTATTAACTGTAATCCCCGCTTTTTCTAATGACTGTTCGGCTTCTTTTCCGGAAATATTTTTATTTGTTAAATCAATCAGCATCAAATGATTATCTGTTCCGCCTGAAATTACATCAAAATCAAACTGCATAAGTTTGCTTGATAGGGTTTTGGCATTTTTTCTTACCTGGTCAATATATTTTTTGTAATCCTTTTTCAAGGCTTCACCAAATGCAACTGCTTTTGCCATTATAATATGCATCAGAGGTCCTCCTTGTATACCTGGCATAACCATGCTATCATAAAGTTCAGACATCATTTTAACCCGGTCGCCTTTAGGAGTAGTTAATCCGAATGGATTTTCTTTATCTTTACCCATAAGAATCACACCGCCTCTTGGTCCTCTTAATGTTTTATGTGTTGTTGAGGTTACAACATCGCAATATTCAAGTGGGTTATTGAGATATCCTGTCGCAATCAATCCTGCAGGGTGTGCCATATCGCAAAGTAGAAATGCTCCAACTGTATCTGCAATCTCTCTGAATTTCTTATAATCCCAATCTCTTGAATAAGCACTTGCACCTGTTATTATAAGTTTTGGTTTTTCTTTCTTCGCAACATCTTCAATTTTATCATAATCAAGTACTTTAGTATCTTCATTCAATTCATAGCCAATTGCTTCGTAAAGTCTTCCGGAAAAATTCACAGGCGAACCATGAGTTAAATGCCCGCCATGAGCAAGACTAAGCCCTATAAACTTATCTCCTGGCTTTAGAAGGGTCATTAATACAGCCATATTTGCCTGAGAACCACTGTGCGGCTGAACATTAACATACTCCGCATTAAATAATTTTTTTAATCTGTCACGGGCAATATTTTCTGCCATATCAACGTACTCACAGCCGCCGTAATAACGTTTGCCAGGATAACCTTCTGCATACTTGTTTGTTAGCACAGTACCGGCTGCCTGAAGTACATTTGGACTTACAAAATTTTCAGAAGCTATTAGTTCAAGTTTGGTTAATTGTCGTTCAGTTTCTAATTGAAGGACTTTTAGTATTTCGGGGTCATTTTTAAGATTATTTTCCATAATAACAACAGGTTTAAATTAATTATATGCAACATTCTAAAATAGAAAAGCCTCCCTGAAAACTCAAGGAAGGCTTATCTAATGTATTAATAAGTATATGTACAATTTGTTAAGGAACAGTTACCGATTTCCCGATCCAACCAACACAAGTGATCGGAATAGTGTCCCCGGATTTAAGATTTCTGAAGAAGTAATCTTCTTTTGTTGGAACTGCGCCGGAAAGAGCATTCACTCTGTCTCTTGCACTATCCAACGAGGGATCCATTGATAATGCTCTTCGATAAGTTTGCTGAGCCAGTAAGAAAACTACTTTAGCATCAAAATTTGTACAGGATCTGGCAGCCTGTTCGTATAGATATCCTTCCCAGTAAATTGCTAATGCCCATCCGCCGCCGATTTCGCTAGCTTTTAAAAATTCAGATCTGGCTGCAGAAAGTTTTCCCTGCTCTCTTAAATTAAAACCAAGATTTAAATAATGTTCTTTTGATTCTGGTTCTAACTGAATTAATTTTCTGTAAGCACTTTCCGCTTTTGTAAGCTGGTCAGTTTTCTGGTAAGCAGATGCTAATTGGTTCCAGTAATTTATTCCATCAGGAGCCTTATCAACAAGAAATTCCAACGGTTCAATTGCAACATTGTATTCATTTGCACGTATTGCCATAGATGCGTATCTCCAGGCTTTCTGTAGATTTTCTTTATCAAGATCCCATGTTCTTTTTGTTAATTGTACTAATTCATCAATATTGTCAGCAAGGCTTTCCAATATCTCAACCCACGTTGAGTTGTCAGGTTCACGTTCGGATAACATTGAATACAGATCAAGAGCTCTGGTTTTATAGTCATTTTCTTCAGATGCATTAGCAATATAAAGTTGTCCCAAACGATTATGATAATATGATGAAAAATCCGGTTTCCAATCAAAAGCTAATTCATAATCGGCAATTACTTCGGCTGGATCTGCATCTAACCAGGTTTCTTTTACAAATGCTTTACGAGCCTGGAAGTAAGCTTTGTCATCCGGGTAATATTCAATTGCATTTTCATAAAATCCAATTATGGAATCCTGAATTTCACCAACTTCTTCGGGTGATACACCTGCAGAATCATGCATATACCATAAAGTTTCTTCCATCTTATAAAAAAAGAATTTTGCAAAACGTGCGGGGTCCATTTCCAATACTTTCCATCCGTAAGGTAATGCACTCACAAAATCCCTGTTCTTATGGTATTCCGAAAATAAGGAATATTGCTCCAGTACTTTCATCGAATCAACCGGTGAAAGTGTTTTATGTACTTTAGCAGTTGATGTGCTGCCGCAGTTGATCAGGATGATCACTAATATTATAGATGCAAAAAAATTTACAATCGTTTTCACTTTAATCCTCGATAGTTTTTAGTAATCATATCTCAGGAACCAAAGTTCACCAAAACTGATTCCAAGATTTAATTTAATTATGTTTTCTTTGAGAAGTCCAAAATCAGTTGTTCCTCTCACTGCATACTGAACTGCAATATCTATGCTATTATCTATACCAAGAGGAAATGAAAAGCCTCCAAATACGGAATACTGATCAATTCCCTGATTATTAATAAGATATTGTGTTTTTTCAAAGCTTAAACCGGCTCGCCATATCATTTGTTCCCAAACTGATGCACCAATAATCTGTCCAGGTTTGTATTCAAATCCTGTGCTAATTTTGTGCATATCTCTAAGTATACTTTGTCCCTTATTAGCAAATTTAAATTCACTCCATGGTTGGAAAGCGTAATCGAATGTAAACAGATAAGATGAAGATAATACAAAACTCATACCTGCACTGAATCTGTATGGTATGTTCATCTTTGCTTTGGTATTTACAATTGTATCTTCCAGAGTAAATGAGCGTGAGATAAATAGTGTGTCAGCATCCATTTCAGGAATTATTTTTATAGCAGCACCAAATCTTAATTTAGATATTGATGATGTGTCCCCAAATACTGAGGATAAATCAGGAGATAACAAACCTAATGTTGTTCCAAATCCAGTTGATTTATAAATTTTTTGAAACTCAGCCGGATACCTTGATGGATCTTCAAAAGTTAAACTAGTGGCATAAGTTAAATTACCGAAGTAATAATCAAGTGTTGCACCGAATGCAAAATTGCCGGGTAATAATACAGAGGATCCTATAAAAATTTCTGACAATCCACCTTTCCCGTCATAGTCAACTGTATAGGGTTCACTTCCGGAATATGATTCCCGGACTTTATAACTAATTCTTGAGTATGGAATTAAACCTGCTGCAATTCCAATCCCTAATTGCTGACTAACCGGAAAACCAAATGTAAATCCTTTAAATTCAGTTTCAGTATAAAATGAAGATGTGCTGCCATCATCTATATTCAATCCGCTATATGCTATATCAATTCCAAAACGGGTACTATACAGATTATGCCATGCAGCCGGATTCAAAGTGGAGATTGAGTTGTTATCAACAACAGCAATTCCTAATTGGCCAATTGCAATTGTTCTTGCTGATGTTGAATATTCGACATCACCTATTCCAAAACGTGTGTATGCGGAGTTACTTTGAGAGTATAAGTTTGAAAAACTTATTGCTGCAAATACGAGTAGTAGGATATTTATTTTTTTCATTGTCAGTTGTATGAATAAACAATTTCTAAATAAGGTCTTTTTGAAGCATCAATAGCATTGCTTCCATATAGATAAAATAATTCGAGCCCGACTTGTTCACTGCCGGATCGTAATAACATTCCGTAATTGGTTGAATTGAGCCAGTATCTGATTAATGCCGTCACTTCACCTGAATAGCTATGCTCAGATGCGGTTAATCTTATAAACAAATCGCTATTTACAGTATTTGAATCCGGATCATTTATAATATAAGCAATTAGTGAATTCTCGAATGGAGCGCCGAATACATTTTTCGTGGAATCGGATTTAATTATTAGTGTTGCACGGTTGATAACTACATTTGGAGGAATAATAGAAAGGTCAAAATGTAATTTGGAGTTTATAGTTAAACTTGACTGAACAAGCATGTATTCATCTTCAACCGGCGCCTCACCTTCAATAAAACTAATATCTGATGCAACAAATCCGTTAAGTGTATCCGTGTATGATCCTTGTTTTGATATAATAAGTTTAACCCTGCTGTCCAGTTCCGTAAAAGGGTCTAAAGCTTCAAATCCCAAAATCTTTCCAGTTGAAACATCCGGTGATAGGAGAATACCATAATTAGTAAGCGAATCCGGATTCATGGCATAATCAACCCATTCTCTTGCTAACTGTGTTGAAACCCTGAATTGATAAACTGAATCGAGAAATGATTTGCTGAGAATAATATTATCCGGTTCATACTGCAAAGTGCTGAATGAATCAGCAGAAAAACCTGATGAACTCCATGCAGATAAAATTTTATGCGCAGTAAAATCAAAACTGGCTAAACTATCCACATAAACGTAATTAGGAAATATTTCAACAATTGCTGTGTCTATTGTTACTGTTCCCTCATTAAAATCTGTTTTAAGAGAATCCGGAATAAGAAAAACGAAACTAATTAACGTTCTTGCTATCAGGTTATCCTTTTTACCAATTAAAAGTCTTGAAGAATTTCCGAGCGATACTACCTTTTTAAAATATGAAGATGTCTGTTCGAAAGATCCGTCATTGGAATTGAGAGTATCAACTTTAAGGTAATCCTGTTCCAATAATCTTGAACCTACAGAGGAAGGATCATCTGAACAGGAATAAAAAATAAAGCTGAAAAGAAAAAGGAGAGGAATAAAAAAATATTTAATCACAAAATTTCTCCGTAAGAATTTGATTCAATAAAATTACCGGCATCTATTATATTATCGGCTACAAAGCTTGGAAATTTATTCTGATTTTGCAAGATATAAATACTCTCCGCTCCATTCCCTGTTTTTACCAGAATAGTCTTAACACCGGCATTAATTCCGGATTCAATATCAGAAACTGAGTCACCTATTAAATATGAATTACTTAATTCTATATTAAAAGCTGCCGCTGCATCTAATATCATTTTAGGGGAAGGCTTTCTGCATTCACATTCTTCGAAATTGCTGAAATCAGGATGTGCCGGGCAATAGTAAACGCCATCAACTGTGATATTATGATCTGAAAGAATTGAAGTGATTTTCCGGTTTACGGCTTTAACCTGTTCGTCTGTAATTAAACCTCTGGCAATTCCGGATTGATTGGTAATAATAATTAACAAATAACCAAGTTTGTTCTTTAATTTTGAAAGTGCTTCAATAACTCCTGGCAAAAGTACTACATCTTTAGGATCACCAATATAGCCGGGATCCTCATTCAATGTCCCGTCCCGGTCTAAAAAAACTGCTTTGGCGGACATCGGGTCAGTTACCGGTAAGAATAGTTTTATAAAGCTCTATATATTTTTTTGCCGAAGTTCCCCAGCTGAAATCGGACTTCATGCCGTTTTTCATGATTTTAGACCAGGTTTTTTTGTCTTCATAAATTCCAATAGCACGTTTCAATTCTTTAATCATTTCTTTAGCATCATATTTTTTAAACACAAAGCCATTTCCTTCACCGGTTTTCTCATTGAACTTTGTTACTGTATCTGCAAGTCCGCCGGTCTCGCGTACAAGCGGTACAGTCCCATACATAAGGCTGTACATCTGATTTAAACCGCAAGGCTCATATTTAGATGGCATAAGAAATATATCTGAGCCGGCTTCTATCAGGTGTGCTAATTCATCGTTAAAGCCTAAATAGCTTGCAAATTTCTTATTAAATTTTGAACTCATCTTTTCGAAGAAACTATGATATTTGGGATCACCTGTTCCGAGCAGAATTAATTTAAGATTTAGTTTCATCATATCAGGGAATGCTTTTTGAATCAGGTCAATTCCTTTCGGGTCAAAAAGTCTTGATATAACCCCGATAATTGGAATGTCAGGTTCATCAGCAAATCCGAATCTTTCTGATAGGTCGGTTTTATTAACATATTTATCTTCAATATTTTTCAGATTATATTTTTTTGGAATAAGTTTATCTTTTTCCGGATTCCAAACCTTAGTATCAATACCATTCACTATTCCGAACAAATTATCCTTTCTTTTTGAAAGAACTTCTTTAAGGCCTTCACCCAAATCTGTATTTGTTCTGATTTCATTTGCATATGTTTCACTGACTGTATTGATTGCATCGGCATAAAGTAATGCCCCCTTCATAAAATTAATTTTACCTTTATGAAGTATTCCTTTTTCAGAATTCAATTCTTCCGGTAGACCGAATTTATGAAATGATGATTTGGGAAACTCTCCCTGGAATCCAAGGTTATGAATTGTGAACAAAGTATTAAACTTATCAAATCCCTGTTCGTTTTTATAAACAGTTTTTAGATAAACCGGTACCAGTCCTGTCTGCCAGTCATTGCAGTGAATAATATCAGGAATCCACCCAAGCTTAATTATTAATTCCATTGTAGCCCGGCTAAGCAGAATAAATCTTTCATCGTTATCAGGATATTCTTTGCCTGTCTTAATATCTGTATATAAACTATTTCTGCTGCCAAAATATTCCTGGTTCTCAAGAAAATAAATCTGAACCCTGATTCGTTGTCCGGGAAGAAAACATGATTTTAAAGAGAAGATTACTTCTTTATCTCCAATTTTTACCTGCAGATCTTTTAATCTAACTATTTCGTGGATTTTAAATTTTCTCTCATCAACCGCTCCGTATTTAGGAACAACTATTCTAACTTCATGCCCTAACTCAGAAAGCATCTGTGGAAGTGCTGCAGAAACATCTGCCAACCCGCCGGTCTTTACAAAGGGAACTACTTCGGATGAGACGAAGAGAATCTTCAGTTTTTTTGGTGTCATTATAAAGTCTTTTATGAATGTGTGTACAAAAATACTAAAAAATGACATTTTACTCAAAAAAACTTAACTTTAATATATTTGGTAATAATAATTATTTAAATGGAGTTTTTAAGCTAAAATGATGAGATTTTCAAATATTAAATCCGGTTTTCAAATTCTGCATCTGTTTTACTACACCCTGATCATTTTATATTTTGCCGGGTGTGGTGCGGTTTCAACTTCTGACAGATATGAAACGATTGATAAAAGTAAAAAAGTGTCCGAAGAAAAAGACAAAAGCCCTGATAAGATATCAGAGACCAGTGATGAAGTTTTTAATCTCAAACCATTCCGTCCGGAAATTAATTTGGATGAAAGCGAATTTAACACTGACTCTTTTTCAGAATTATCAGATGCTTGGTTTGAATATGAAAGCAGTTCAGAATCAATAAGAGACAAAATAATTGTTGGAACTACAGATGGATTCCGTGTTCAGGTTATTGCTACAGATGATATTGATGAAGCAAATAATATTAACACTGAAGTTGCACAGCTTTTTCCAAATCACCGCACTTATGTTAATTTTGAACCTCCTTTCTATAAAGTTAAAGTGGGAGATTTTAATGCGAACACTTTAGCAGATGATATGACGTTCAAATTAAGACAAATGGGGTATGCAGAATCCAAAGTTGTAAGAGAAACAATAAATCTTTTTGAATAATGAGAACTCTGTTAAAAAATCCTGATCAAATTGTTACTGTAAATACAAATGGTAAAAATGAAAAACGTAAGGGTGAATTATCAGATTTGGAGGTTCTAACCGATCATTCAATTTTGATTGAAGATGATAAGATAATTGATTTTATTCCGAATAATTCCCTTCCAAAAATCCAGGCTGAGAAGAGTATTGATTTGAAGAATAAAATTATTCTTCCGGGACTGGTTGAATGTCATACTCACACAGCTTTTGCCGGTTCAAGGTCGGATGAATTCAGACAAAAACTTGCTGGTATTCATTATGAGGATATAGCAAAACAAGGAGGGGGAATTTTGAAAACCGTAAATGCTGTCAGGGATACTCCCCTGCATTTATTGGTAGAGATTATAAGACCGAGGGTTGAGGAATTTATCAGACAAGGGGTAACCACTCTTGAAATAAAAAGCGGATACGGATTGAATTTTGATAGCGAGGTAAAACTTCTTAATGCAATAAAAATTATTGATGAACTCTATGCCATTGATATAATCCCGACTTTTCTTGGTGCACACACATATCCTCCTGATAGTATTGAAGATCATCAGGCTTATATTGACGAAATCACATCAGTCATGCTTCCTTATATTGCAAAGAATAAACTTGCACAATATTGTGATGCATTTTGTGAGACAACTGCTTTTTCATCTACTGAAGCGGATATTATTTTTACCAAAGCAAATGAACTCGGATTAAAACCAAAACTTCATACAGATCAGTTTAACACAATTGGCGGTATAGATACTGCCATTAAACAGAAAGCTGTATCTGTAGATCATCTTGAAGTAATTTCAGATAGCGACATCTCAAAATTATCGGGTCAAGATATTGTTTGCGTTCTTCTTCCTGGTGTTTCATTTTTTCTGAATCATAAGTATGCACCTGCTAGAAAGTTAATTGATAGTGGCGCACTTGTAGCACTGTCGACGGATTATAATCCGGGTTCATCTCATATCATCAATCTTAATTTAATAATGAGTCTGGCAGCGTTAAAGATGGGTATGACAATTGAAGAAACTATTAGTGCTGTAACAATAAACGCTGCAAAATCTGTTAACCGTAACAATACAGCTGGGAGTATTGAAATTGGCAAAGATGCGGATTTTGCTGTATTTAATACGTCAGAGTACTCAGATATAATTTATAATGTTGGAAGAAATTTAAATTGTATGACAATTAAACGCGGCATCGTTGTTTATCATTCAGGTTGATAAAGTCCGGTGGAATTTCCTAATCCAAACGAAATAGAATATCCGTAATTGTCCATCTTTGTTTTAACTCCAGCGTATCTTTATAAACAAAAAATCTTTCTGAATACTCAAGCGGTGAGGGATATCCGTAATCAAATTTTTCATTCTGATTAGAATCGTAAAACCCCCATAACAAATATTTTCCGGCAGTAACACGTTCAAAACCAAATTCTGATTTTATGTTGACTTTTGATTGATATACTTTGCCGGCTGATTCGGTACTTTGAAGATTGAGGATAAAATATTCAAGGGATTCAGCTAAAACCTTCCCGGATGCACCAGTAAACTCTAAAGTGTTAATTGTTCGTATTTTATATACAACTGTGGTATCGTTAAAATTCCCGGAAGCATCTTTAAATTTTTTAAGATCCAGCGAGACCAGAAATTCTTTCTCGGGTGATAAATCAGATTTCGGTATAATCTCTATGGTTGCATCATCAGGGAAATTGATATCATACTGAATTCTGCTGCCAATTGTATCGGTAAATGTTATAGCATTATTTATCTCTTCTTTATCAAACGCATCATCAAAATAGAATCGGATAACGGGGTCCTTGAAGTCGACCGCTCTCAGGTCGTTAGGAAAAGTTTTAAATATTTTGGAAAAAGAAGTATCCGTTCTATCAGATACAGTTAATGATGAATAATCATCGGTAAATAGATTTCCACGTGTGTCTATTAGCCTGTCTGCACGAAGGAATAACTCATTATTCAGCGGAAGATCACCCTGTGTAACCAGTACGAGTTCTTCAGCTTTTGTGTTGCCTTTAAACGCAAACAGTATCCCGATTTCAGTATTTTCTGTAGAATCAATAATAGAAAAATTATCTGAAGTGATTATAGTTGAATCAAGCGGTTTGGATACATTAACCAATATATGTCTCAGATCAGTCATTACAGAGCTTATCAATCTTGGTTTTATAGTATCAGCAGACATTAAAAAGAAATTAAGCCCTGTAAATGTTGTATCATATCCTTTAAGAGAAACATCAGCAAAAGGAATTCCGATTTTATCCTGGTCCGACTGAAAAAGTAAATCTCTTAATTGGTCCTTAACAGAAAATACACGATAATCATCCTCAGCAAGTCCATGTAATACAAAGCTGCCGTCTTTGCCGGTTTGTGATATGTAATCCGGCTTCATTTTCAGGTAATCCGTTGTATCATCATTGACTCTATATGCGAAAATTAATATGCCTTCTGCATCCTTATCGTAAACCCTGCCTGAAATACTTCTCTTATCAATTTGTGATCCCGTAGAAAATGAAAAATTAAAAGATTGAGCCATACGATTTCTATTGTTTACATCAACAACGTCGGTTCCAATTGTAATCACATAAGTGAACTCATCTCTCAATCCTGAAGGAAATTCTACAGTTGCTGTTCTGCCCGTCCAGCTTATCTCCAGTTCACCATCAATAGTTGGTGAAATAAAAATTGCTTCTCTGAAACTTCTCTTATCTACATATTCGGAAAACTTTAACTCAAAGTACGATTCTGAAAAATTGGTTGTTCCGTCCTCCGGGTAAACAAATATTATTTCCGGAGGGGTTGTATCAACTTCCCCACCATCCGGCGGTAACTGATTTGCACAACCAGCTAAGAGGTAAAATAGTATAATCGAAAAAAATATTTTTATCTGATTATTTATCATTTTTATTTGGGCTGATCTATTTTCTTTGCTGTTAACAGATGATCTAAAAATTTAATATTCGTTTAACGATGAATAAAATTATACTGTAAACATACGAACTTCGTTCATATTTATCAGTTGGACTTTTATAATTATTCAATTAAGGAAATAAATATTAACTCTAACAACTAACAATTTACTTTTTCTGTTGGTTTCTTAACCATCTCCTGTACTCTCTTACATACTTTAAGTGTTCAGAATAAGTGCTTGCAAATTTATGCCCGCCGCTTCCATCCGCAACAAAGTACAAAAATTTATTTTCTTCAGGATATAGAGCGGCTAAAATTGGATTTTTTCCGGGATTATTAATCGGTCCGGGAGGAAGTCCCGCGTACTTGTATGTATTATAAGGTGACTCAATTCTTAAATCTTCATAAAGAAGCCTTCTCCAACCTCCGGGCAGCAGATATTGAATTGTTGGATCTGCCTGCAGTCTCATTCCAATTCTTAACCTGTTGTGATAAACACCTGAAATTCTTGGCATTTCATCTGCCAGATGTGTTTCGCCCTTAATAATTGAAGCTAAAGTCAGTACCTGATGAATTGTAAATCCTATTTCCTCAGCCCGCAATTTTAGAGTGTCATTCCAAAATTCCTTAAAGCCATCATGAAAAATATTAATTACTTCTTCCGGCGGGCTGCGTTCATAAACTTTATAAGTACCGGGGAATAAATAACCTTCCAACGAAGTCACATTTAGTCCGAGCGATTTTATGAATTGTGGATCATGTGCAAGTTTAAAAAAGGAAGTGCTGTCAACATTTAAATCTCTCCTCACTTTTGCAGAAAGCCATTTTATAGTCTGTCCATCATTTACCCGAATTGATCTTAAAAAATCTGCCGGACCATTTAGAAAAAGATCAAGAAGTTCAAGGTAGTTCAATCCATTTGGAATTTTATAACGTGCCGCCCGAATGCTGGTCTCAGCTCCGTAAATAAATGCGGCTATTCTGAAGTTAGTTTTGCTTGGAATAATTTTAAGAGCGAATAATCTTTCAGCTACTGATGTAAATGATTCGCTTTCTTTAATTTCAAAAATTATTGGTTCTTCTGCGGAATAATAGTTTGGTGTAAAAAAAGTGAGATAGCCAATTGCCAATACTGTTATAAATACTAAAACAACAGCTATAATTTCTTTTCTATTCAGAAATTTCTTCAATTAAATGATTGTCAAATGTGGATTAAAGTATTATTTAAATTTTCTTTGCACTGCCCTTGACTGATCTATAATTCTCTGGAATATATTTCGCAGGTGAAGCTTGAGTTGCGGAGAATCGGTAATTTCAGTCACTCTCTCGAGAGTTTCTCGTTCACGTTCCGGTGTATAGGAATTAAGATTAAGCCCTTTTTTTATTTTTCCAATCGATTCGGATATTTTTAGTCTTTGAATCAGAAGTAATGAAATTTGATTATCAATTTCATCCAATTCTCTGCGCATCTCATTTAAATCATGAACCGTACTGTCTGGTTTGGTTATGCTCATTTCAATTCCTTAAAATGATCTTTCGTAATTCCAGGGAATGGCTTGAAATCAAGAGTATCCTTTACACCTGATTCATATAATGAACTGCCCCGGAAAGCAATCATAGCTGCATTATCCCCGCAATATTCAAACGCCGGAATAACAAGTTTCAGGTTATGCTTTTTTGTAACAAGTAATGATGATTCTCTTAATAATTTATTCGCTGCCACTCCTCCCACTACCGATACGGATTTTACAGGAAAATTATGAATGGCTTTCTCAAGTTTTTCTATTAATGCACGGACTATTGAATTCTGGAATGATGCAGCAATATCAGAAACCATCTTATCATCGGGTTTGTCCGTCAAGGATTGTACATATCTGAGAACAGATGTTTTAACGCCACTGAACGAAAAATTGTAAGGATCTTTTAATTGTGCTACAGGAAAATTAATTTTCTTTTCATCGCCATTAATAGCAGCGTCCTGAATCCTTGGACCTCCGGGATATCCCAGACCTATCATTTTTGAAACCTTATCAAATGCTTCACCAGCCGCATCATCAACGGTTGAACCAAGCTTTATAATTTCATTAAAATTATTAACCAGCAGCAAAAGAGTATGTCCCCCTGAAACTACCAAAGCCAGAAACGGAAAATCAGGTTTATCATCCATTAAAAATCCGGAGAAAATGTGTCCTTCTATATGGTTTATGCCCAGGAATGGTTTATTAATTGAGTAAGCTAATCCTTTAGCATAAGTTAACCCTACAAGTAAAGCACCAATGAGACCCGGACCCGCAGTGGCACAGATAAGATCAATATCTTTCAGTCGAACCGAACTTTTTTGGAGCGCATCTTTCACAAGCGGATTAATAATCTGAAGGTGTGCACGGCTTGATAACTCAGGTACAACCCCCCCATAATTTTTATGAAAATCCTGTGATGAAATCAGGTTAGCAGCAACAACCCCATCTTTTAATATTGCAACAGATGTTTCATCACATGAACTTTCTATTCCTAATACAATCATAGCCTTCCGAAACTTAAAATACTCTTTACTATATGTCCGGCCATTGAAGGATTCTCTTTCAATCTTCTTAACGAATAAGCATACCAATCATCTCCGAAAGGCACATATATACGAATTTTATAACCATCATTATTTATTTTATCCCTAAGATCTTCTCTAACACCGAGCAGCATCTGAAATTCGAACTTATCTTTTGGTATTTTCATTTCACGAATAAGTTTATAAGCCTCATCAACAAGAAATTTATCGTGTGTAGCAATACCAACATAATTTCCATTCTTAAACATTTCCTTCAATGATTTAATATAATTATCCCGGACAGCCTGTCTGTCTTTATATGCTATTGTTGGTGGTTCAACATAAATTCCTTTACACAGTCTGTAATTGGTTCCCAGTTTATTTAGAATAACTACATCATCATATGTTCTCTTAAGATATGATTGAACAACGATGCCCACATTTTTGAATTGTTGATAAATTCTTTTATATAAATTGATTGTAGCGTCAGTGTATGGTGAATCTTCCATATCAATTCTGACAAAATTATTTATTTCATTTGCACGTTTTACTAACTCTATAACCTGCATATAAGCAAAATCTTCGTCTATTGCCAATCCCATCTGTGTAGGCTTTATTGATAGGTTGGCCAGAAGATTATTATTCACAATTGCATCAAGAACCCGCAGGCAGCTTTCTTTTGATGCTATCGCTTCTTTTTTATTTGTAACTGACTCGCCCAGAACATCCATTGTTGCGTAAATGCCTTTAGCATTTAATTCTTTAACAACCTTTACCGCATCTTCAAGGTGTTCGCCTGCAATATATTTTTTTGAAAAAAAACCTACAACTGATTTCGGCATCAATTGAACTAACTGAACTATAAGTTTATTGAACAATGACACAGCATACTCCTATAAATTGTCAAATCAAAATTAACCAATTTTCTTCATGAATAAAATCTGTTTGATCTAATTAGAATTGGCACTTATTACGGAATCGGGGCTTCTATTGTTTATTGCTTGTGACAGGCTTGTTAAGGAGGATAAATAGCAGTTCGGCTTTTTGCTTTAAGGATTTCAGGTCTGAGTTATTTTCAAAGATAAAATCTGCTCTTTTGCGTTTCTCTTCTTCAGGGATCTGCATTACTTCCCTTTTCTCAAATTCTTCCTCAGTAAACTTTTCCGATTTTCTTTTTCTTTCAAATCTTAAATTCTTATTTGCAACTATCAGAATCACAAGGTCAAAATACTTTTCCATATCCGCTTCGTAAATAAGAGCTGCTTCTACAAAAACCCTGTCGTTCATTATAAGCGAAGCATCCATCAATTCAATTGTTTCCTTAATTACCACCGGGTGAAGAATTTTTTCAAGCAGAGATAGTTTATGTTGATCGTTAAATACAATATCAGCAATGTACCT